>JBNKOQ010000117.1:0-9224 GCA_050294735.1 Roseibium sp.
GTGGCGCAGTCGCTACAAGTCGCTCTGCCTGCACGATCCGATCTGGTACGACCACCTGCCCTACATCAAGTTTCCCGACAACTGGCCCGTCTTCACGCCCAAGGACAAGGTCGGTGACTGGCTCGAGATGTACACCAAGGTGATGGAGATCAATTACTGGACGCGCTCCGAAGTTACCCACGCCGAATTCGACCAGACTTCGGGCAAGTGGAAGATCGAGGTCAACCGCGACGGCGAGAGAGTCACGCTGGAGCCCACGCAGCTGGTGCTGGCCACCGGGATGTCCGGCAAGCCGAACATGCCGGAGTTCCCCGGCATGGATGTCTTCAAGGGCACAATCCAGCATTCCTCCCAACATGAAGGTCCGGATGCCTGGACCGGCAAGAAGGTCGTCGTCATCGGCTCCAACAACTCGGCCCATGATATTTGCGCGGCGCTTTGGGAAGCGGATGCGGATGTCACGATGGTGCAGCGGTCTTCCACCCACATCGTGCGCTCGGACACGCTGATGGAGATCGGCCTTGGCGCGCTTTATTCCGAGGATGCGCTGGCCAACGGCATCACCACCGAGAAGGCCGACATGATCTTTGCCTCCCTGCCCTACAGGATCATGCACGAGTTCCAGATCCCGCTTTACGACCAGATGCGGGAACGTGACGCGGACTTCTATGCAGGACTGGAGAAGGCAGGCTTCGATCTGGACTGGGGCGACGATGGCTCAGGGCTTTTCATGAAGTATCTGCGCCGCGGCTCGGGCTACTACATCGATGTGGGGGCCAGCCAGCTGATCATCGATGGCGAGGTGAAACTCGCCAAGGGACAGGTCGATCACTTCGAGGAGGACGCCGTTGTGCTGTCCGATGGCACGCGCCTGCCCGCGGACCTCGTGGTCTTCGCCACCGGTTATGGATCGATGAACGGCTGGGCCGCGGATTTGATCAGCCAGGAGGTCGCGGACAAAGTCGGCAAGGTCTGGGGCCTTGGCTCAAACACCACGAAGGACCCCGGCCCCTGGGAAGGCGAACAGCGCAACATGTGGAAGCCAACCCAGCAGGAGAACCTGTGGTTCCACGGCGGCAACCTGCATCAGTCCCGCCACTACTCGCTATATCTGGCCCTGCAGCTGAAAGCCCGGCTGGAAGGCCTCGATACCCCGGTCTACGGACTTCAGGAAGTCCATCACCTGTCCTGAATCCCTCCCCTCCTCTCCCCGGTCCACACGGACTGGGGAGCTTTTTTCCCTCCCCATAAACCCAAGGAGACATCCAATGAAAGCCGCACGCTGGCATGGCGTCAAAGACATTCGCGTCGAGGACATCGATACCCCCACTCCGGGCGCTGGCGAGGTCGCCATCAAGGTGGCCTGGACCGGGATCTGTGGCAGCGATCTGCACGAGTATCTTGCAGGACCGATCTTCATTCCGGTTGGGGAAGAACATCCGTTGAGCCACGACAAGGCACCGATCACGATGGGCCACGAATATTGCGGCACCATCGCGAAGCTGGGTGAGGGCGTTTCCGGGCTGAAGGTCGGCGACCGCGTCGCGGTGGAGCCAATCTTCTCCTGCGGCCGCTGTTCCGCCTGCCTTGAGGGCAAGTACAATCTTTGCGACAGCCTCGGGTTTGTTGGCCTGTCCGGCGGCCATGGCGGCTTTGCAGCAACCTCGGTTGTGCCTGCACGCATGGTGCACAAGATGCCCGAAGCGCTCTCCATGGAACAGGGCGCGCTGGTCGAGCCCGCCGCCGTCGCGCTTCACGCGGTCCGTCTGTCGAAGATCAAGGCGGGTGACATGGCCGCTGTCTTTGGCGCAGGACCCATCGGGCTCTTGGTTGTCGAAGCCCTCCGCGTGGCAGGGGCCGCACAGATCCATGTGGTCGAACCTTCACAGGAGCGGCGCGAGAAAGCGCTGGAGCTAGGGGCAACCAGCGCCATCGATCCGATGGCCTGTGATCCGGTGGCCAAGATCCGCGAGGCGACCGGCGGCGTTCATGTGGCCTTTGAAGTGACAGGCGTTCCGCGCGTTCTGCCGCAATGCATCGACAGCACCCGCCACGAAGGCCAGACGCTGATCGTCTCCATCTGGGAAGGAGACGCCTCGTTCCAGCCCAACACCGCCGTCTTAAAAGAGCGCCAACTGCAGGGAAGCATCGCCTACCGCAATGTCTATCCAGCTGTGATGGAACTGATGACACAGGGTTATTTCAGCGCAGACAAGCTGGTGACCAAGCGGATTTCCATCAGTGAGATTGTCGAAGAGGGCTTCGAGGCCCTCGTTGCGGAGAAATCCCAGGTCAAGATCCTCGTCAAAGCCCCGGATTGAGCGCTCAAACGAGGCGGGTCTTCCCGCCTCGTGACAGCCCGCGATGCGTGCTGAATTCCAGACCGGTCAGGACTAATCGACGGGATCGAACACGGTTGCGTCTTCCATGCGGATCCAGATGGTTCCTTCGCCAACAGGCATCGGATCATCCAGAGTCAGGCGCAGGGTTTCGCCCGCAATGGTCGCATCCTGCTCATAGCGGTCACCCAGATAGCTGACGGTGCCGAATTGCACGGTGATGGCGGACGCCTCATCCAGCGGGCTGTTGGAAATGCGGTGCGGACGGATCGAAAGGACCTGCCCGCCAGCCTTGAGATCCGGCTGCGGTGATGTTGCCCTCACCACCTGGCCGTCGGCCAGCTTCACGTCACAGATTTCCCCGGCCCGGACAGTTCCGCCCGCCTTCGAAATGCCCCTGCGCCGGGACACGGTCTATATTTCGGTGGTCGATGCGGAGCGCAACACGGTCAGCCTGATCAACTCGATCTTCGATTGCTTCGGGTCGGGGCTGGTTGCCCCGCAATCCGGTGTGATCCTGCACAACCGCGGCCAGAGCTTCTCCCTGACCCCGGGCATCCCAACGTGATCGCCCCCGGCAAGCGCCCGCTCCACACCATCATTCCCGGCATGATCACCCGCGATGGCCGCACCGAAATGTCCTTTGGTGTGATGGGCGGCTATTATCAGGCCATGGGCCATGCCCATCTCGTGTCCAAGGTTCTGGACTATGGCATGGACTTGCAGGAGGCCATCGGTCTGCCCCGGCTGATCCCGGTTGGCGGCAACGACACGCGCGTCGAAGCCGAACACACCGTGCCGGCGGCGGCGGCCGAACTGGAGCGCAGGGGGTTCCAGCTTGTTCCCTCGCCCGATCCGATCGGCGGCGCTCAGGTCATCCGCATCGACTGGGAAAACGGCATCCTCACCGACGCCTCGGAGTCGCGCAAGGACGGCATCGCCGGGCTGCTGAGCCGCGTTGCGGTCCGGGTCTGCTGCTCACGTCCGCTAGGCGGTCTTTCCTGAACTCAGCGCCCGGCGCACCAAGGTGCCAATCTGCTTCGGACTGCGCGCCAATTCGCTCATCATCCCTGTCCATTCAATCGCTTATCTGACCAAAGTATACGCTAAGGCGGATAGATCTGCGATATACGTTTTGGCGTATATTTTTTCAATAGCCGCCATAGCGTATGAAATCTGAAGCAAAGATCGTGAAGCCCGCTTAACACCTGCCCTCGCCTTATTGCAGCAAATGATCGCAATCCGGACTTTGAATGATGCAGCATCCGGGGCAGGAAGAGCTGTTTGGTCAGAGAAGCCCAAACGCAAATCCAGTGACTCAAAAAATCATGCCCGGCACCTCCAGGACAGGTAGTCAAGATTCAGGCTAAAAAGCTTGTATTTCGAAAGGAATTTCGCCTAGCCTTTCGACACATTTGGCCTTCCTTTTGTTTGGAGCATTTCGTTGAAAGGTATTGTTCTCGCAGGCGGCAGCGGCACACGCTTGTATCCGTTGACGCTTGCTGTGTCGAAGCAGATCCTGCCCATTCACGACAAACCGATGATTTATTATCCGCTCAGCGTTCTGATGCTGTCGGGGATCTCCGAGATTCTGATCATATCCACCCCCCACGATTTGCCGGTATTTCAAAAGCTCTTGGGGGACGGGTCCCACTTCGGAGTAAACCTGTCTTACGCGGCCCAACCGGAGCCCAATGGCTTGGCCGCAGCTTTCATCATCGGCCGGGAATTCGTTGGAGACAGTTCTTGTGCCCTGATACTCGGCGACAATATTTTCTATGGGGCTGGCCTCTCGACCATTTGCCAGCGCTCTGCCTCGGCTGCCTCCGGGGCAACAGTCTTTGCGTATCAGGTTGCAGATCCAAAGCAGTACGGGGTTGTGAATTTTGATCCCAAGACGGGCAAGGCACTGGACATCGAGGAAAAGCCAATCAAACCGAAGTCCAACTGGGCGGTTACCGGCCTTTATTATTACGACAACGGCGTCCTGGATATTGCGGCAAGTGTCAGCCCCTCTCCACGCGGTGAACTGGAGATTTCGGATGTCAACATGGCCTATCTGGACAAGGGAGCACTCAAGGTCGAAACTCTTGGCCGCGGCTATGCCTGGCTCGACACAGGCACGATCGGTAGCATGCAGGAGGCCTCTTCCTTTGTCCGTACAATAGAACATCGCCAAGGCTTCAAAATTGCCTGCCTTGAAGAAATCGCTTTCAACAACGGCTGGCTGACGTCAAGCGCGGTTCTGGAAAGAGCCGACCTCTTTGGCCATTCGGGATATGGAGCGTATTTGCGGAAGTGCGTTGAGGAAAAGAAAACCGCCGATACCCGGTTCGACAAAACCTCGGAACTCTGACGATTGTCTGCTGGCAGGGCATAAGGATCGCGTGCCTTTTGAAAGACACCGGCACCAGCTTTGTTTTTGAGGGTTAAACCATGCGTTTTCTGATCACGGGCGGAGCCGGTTTCATTGGTTCCGCGGTTTGCCGGCGGATCGCCAGTGACCCGTCCAGTTTTGTCCTGAACGTCGACAAGCTGACCTATGCGGGCAACCTGGCCTCGCTCAAGGCCATCGACAATCTGCCCAACTACGCCTTTGCCCAGGCGGACATCTGTGATGGCCAGACCATTGGCGCCCTGCTGCGCCAGCATGACATCGACGTGATCATGCACCTGGCGGCTGAAAGCCACGTGGACCGGTCCATCGACGGTCCGGGGGCCTTTATCGAGACCAACATCATCGGCACGTTCCAGATGCTGAATGCGGCCCGGGGCTATTATGAAAGCCTGACCGGCGAAAAGCGCGAGCGGTTCCGCTTCCACCACATCTCGACCGATGAGGTCTTCGGCGACCTGCCCTTCGACAGCGGCATCTTCACCGAAGAGACACCCTACGCGCCCTCCTCGCCCTATTCCGCCTCCAAGGCCTCGTCCGATCATCTGGTTCGCGCCTGGCACGAGACCTACGGCCTGCCCGTGGTGCTGTCCAACTGCTCGAACAATTACGGCCCGTTCCATTTCCCGGAAAAGCTGATCCCGCTGGTGATCCTCAACGCGCTCGATGAGCGCGAACTGCCGGTCTATGGCAAGGGCGAGAACGTGCGCGACTGGCTCTACGTCGATGATCATGCCGCCGCCCTCCATCTGGTGGCGACCAAGGGCGTTGCCGGGGAAAGCTACAACATCGGCGGCAATGCCGAGCGCCGGAACATCGACGTGGTGCGCGGCATCTGCGCCATTTTGGACCGCAAGCGCCCGCGCAAGAACGGCGCGTCCTATGCGGATCTGATCAAGATGGTAACGGATCGTCCGGGCCATGACCGCCGCTATGCGATCGATGCCAGCAAGATCAAGCGCGAGCTTGGCTGGTCGCCAGCCCAGACCTTCGACACCGGCCTCGAAGCCACCGTCGACTGGTATCTGGCCAATGACTGGTGGTGGGGTCCGATCCGCGAAGCGCAGGGCTATGAGCGCCTTGGCACGCTCAAGCTTGCGGGGGCGACTGAATGAAGGTCCTCGTCACCGGCAAGGAAGGCCAGGTCGCCCGCTGTCTGGCCCGCCCGGACTTTCTGCCGCGCAGGCACTGGATCATCTCCGCAGCTGGCATTGTATATGGCGGAGGTGCGCTCTATTCCCAAATGATACTTCTGTTTGAAGTCAATAGCGGTGCCTGCTATTTCCAAATACCTCTTTGCCGCAGCGCCAGCGCGTCCCGGCCTGACAGTGGGAATGGATCATGCTTCAAACTGCCAGCGGGACGGACGGTTCCAGGGCTCAAGAGACCCGTTCCGGCGGACAACCGTTTCAGGACGCGGTGGTCGCAACCACAGCAGCCCTGCCCTGGATGACCGGTCCGGCCTTCATTTCCCTCTGGCAGGCGTGCGGTCTGGCGTCACTTGGCTACCGTGTGACCTACCTGCTGCCCTGGCTTGCGGAGAAATCGCAAAAACGGCTCTGGGGAAACCTGCGGTTCAAGGACTTTGAGGCACAGGTCGAGTGGCTGACGCAGGAAGCCCGTGACCTGACAGGCTTGAAGCTGCCAGATTGCCAACCATATCGCGCCGTCTATTCGCGCGGTATGGGGTCGATTGTGCCGCTGGAGGACGTCTTCCGGGCCGCGCCTCCCACCCGCTGTCTTGTTGCCAACGAGCCGGAACACTTGAGCTGGTACCCTCTGTCGGGCGGCCGGTCCGCGGCGCGGGCGGAGCGGACGATTGGTCTGAGCATGACCGATTATGACACCTATATCCGGATGTTGGGGGTGCCGATGGGCTCGGCTCTTGCTGCCTTGGTGTCGCGTCTCCATGGCGATGCGATCCGCCGGAGAATCGACCTTCCCCTCAGCCTCTCCCCGGCCCTTACCCTGCCTGGCGTTACGATGGCGGTGGAGCGAGTGACCGGCGTTATGCCCGCGTATGCCAGAGCACCCGCAGTGAAAGAGGCGGATCAGGGCATCTATTTCCTGGGCGCTCTGATCTGGGAGAAGGGACTGGCTGATCTCGTCAAAATCGCCCGGATGGCTGGCCTGGCGATGGATGTGATCGGTTTGGGGCCTGCCGAGGAAGGTGTGAAAGAGCTCGCGAGGGACCAGGGAGCCGATCTGCGTTTCAAGGGCGCCAGCCGCCGTTTCTGGACAGATATCCCGCCTTACAGGGTGATGGTGAACCCTTCTCGAAGCGAAGTTCTTTGCACGGCGACGGCCGATGCCTTGGTCGCGGGTCGGCACGTGGTCCTGCCAAACTGCACGGGAAATATGCCTTTCAAGGCTTACCCCAATGTGCATTTCTATGAGGATCTCGACGGAGCTGTAACGGCGGTGCAGAAAGCGCTGGTGGTTCTGCCAGAGGCACCGGAAGCGGTCCGGAAGGATTTCGACTGGATGAGCGCCTGCAGGCGTCTGGCTGAACTCGGCGGGCTGGCGTAACAGGTTCCGTTAGGGACGGTCTGAAGGAACGCGGAAGGGCATCGCCTGATCACAAAGCCGGATGACCGCCGGCGTGTGGCCGACGACGTCGCCATCGGCCTGGATCGGTTCTCCCGCCGGGGACAAGATCTCGAGGTTTTCAATGGGGCGCTCATCGGCAAGCGCCAGCCGGACAAGAAGTCCGCTCGGGATCATCAGAAAGCGCAAAAAAACGGAAAGTGCCCCTCCTCGGGGGAACCGGATCAACTGGAGGGCTGGCGCAAAAAGGTCTCCATGTGGCGCCAGTATGAAACGCCCACCATAGTGCCTGCCCCTGCAGAAAATTGCTGTACCTGCTTCGACATCAACGCCGTCTACGCGAAGACGAATATCTGCACCGCGCCAGCGTCCAAGAGTTCGTATCACCTCAAGAAGATAGGCGGATTTTCCAAGGCGGGACTTGAGAGAACGGGGCACACAAGCAACGACCTGGGCATCCAGGCCGACACCGGCCATCATCATGAACCGGTGCCCCGAGACCTCGCCGGGCCGGATCAGCTCAATTCGGCCCGAGACTAGAGTTTCCACGATGCGTTCCGGCCTGCTTCCTATGCCGAGTTCATGGGCGAGCACATTCGCCGTGCCGAGTGGAACCAGTCCGATGGGCGGCGTATCAGGGCCAACCCCTTGCAGGGCGTCATTCATCGTGCCGTCGCCGCCGGCGATGGCGATCAGATCGACCTTGTCCGCAGAAGCCGAACGGACATGCAAGCTGGCGTCCCCTGCCCTTTCAGTCGTCAGGATCTCGACCGTGTGGCCGGCGTCCCGCAACCGGTGCAAAACCGCTTCAAACCGGCGCTGCCTGCGCCTTGCCGCCCGCGGATTGTATATCAAGCGGATCCGCAGCGCTTGCGGCGCTAAGGAAGCGATTGTTGGTGGAGAGCGTTCCCCCGTTCCGCTCATGGGTCAGACCCTCACTGCGACAGCCCCGGCGCTGGTGTGACGTTCACCGGCAACCTGGTCGATGATCCGGAGAATATCCGTTGGCGAGCTGTTGGGCGACGCAGGGCGGTGTTTTGTCCGGGGGGCAAGCGCAGCCAGAGCGCTGGTAAATTCGCGCTGAAACTCCTCGATCGTGGCGAAGGATCGTCCAAGCCCGGTTTTCTGAACGTGAGAAAGAACCGCGGCTTCCTGAGGCAGCGCGAGGCTGCGGTCGAGTAGGGGCGAGAGCCCGAGGGCCAACGCTTCGCTTGTGCATCCGGGACCAGGTTTGCCGATGAAAAGGTCACTTGCCGCGAGATAATCCGCAATCCGGTCTGTGAAGCCAAGGACGTGGTGCGCAAACGGCAAGTCAAGGGCTGTGAGCTCTGTCCTGAGGGCCTCGTTGCGGCCACACAAGAAAACCACCTGAGCATCGTGGTCCGTATTGGACATTGCCTTGGCGAGCGCCAGCATCCGCTGGCTGCCCTGAGCGCCGTAGAGCACGGTGACAACCGGGCGGGCGGGGTTGAACCCGGGCAGATCTGGCATTTTCCGCAGAGCGGGATCCGTAAATTCCGGCCGGATCAAAAGTCCGCCCATTTCGTGAACCCGGCCCTTCAGCCGCTTCAACTTCCGGGCCGAGCGCAAGGAATCCGGTGTACCGCAAATGGCATGGTAGTCGTTTCGATTGGGTAACCACACACCTGGTGCCAGTTCAGCCCAGTCGGTGATCATGACAGCCCCCTTTGGATTGCGGTCCGCACCGGCGCCCTGCCGGTAGCTCTTCAAAGCCTCCAGCATGACCTTGTTGCCAAGCGGCATGACTGACAGGGCGATATCCGGCTGGATGTCCTCAAAATGCCGGGCGAGGATCCGGATGGCCGGACGCTCGCACAGCACATAGTTCATTCTGAGGGCCGCATAGAAAAGCCAGCATCCAAGGCCCGTACGTCCCTTCCGGAGAATAACCTCGTTGTAAATGTTCTCGCCGGTCAGTGATC
>JBNKOQ010000118.1:0-9118 GCA_050294735.1 Roseibium sp.
AGCACCGCGCTGATGTTGAGGAGACTTTGCCCAATCCCGCTTGAACGAAAACGGAAGCATCCATTCATCTAACGTTCAGGTCCTTGGGCACGGTCATTTAAAGACCTCTTGAAAGCTGTATTACTGCTCACCATCTGGAGTCTGCAGGTGCCAAAAAGGGCCTGCACAACGCTTTCTATCCCGCCAATACGGGGGAGATGAAAGCAAGACCATATCCGTTGCTCAAAAAAGAGGACTGAACACATGCGTCATCTTGATTTTTCTCCACTTTACCGTTCGACCGTAGGCTTTGACCGGTTGTTCTCCATGCTTGATACAGCAAACTCGGATGCACCGAGCTACCCTCCGTACAATATTGAACGGACGGGCGAAAACTCTTACCGCATCAGCATGGCAGTCGCCGGCTTCGCAGAGGCAGACCTCACCCTCGAAGCCAAGGAGCATGTCCTGACGATCAAGGGCGAGAAGAAGGACGAAAATGAAAACCGCGACATTCTTTATCGCGGCATCGCATCGCGCTCCTTCGAACGCCGTTTCCAGATTGCGGAATATGTCCGTGTCGACGGGGCCCATCTTGAAAACGGCCTCCTGCACATCGATCTTGTCCGCGAGCTTCCTGAAGCGATGAAGCCGCGTAAGATCGAAATCGCGACGGCGACGCCTAAGCAGATCGAGACCAAAGCCCACTAAGCGGCCACCAGTCATCCACAAGCTATCGAGGGCCCGGTTTCGGGCCCTCACCATTTTCGGCACCTGTTATCAGCTGCCCAGAAGCTCGACGAAGCAGGCAACATCCTGTTCATCCGTGGCAAAGCTTGTCACCAGTCTCAGACAGACCTCATCTTCCGCCGGCGCTATATGCTCCGGCAGGTCCTCTGCAGGCCATTCATAAAACATCGCCCCAGCCTCGCGCAGCCGCTCGACCCTTTGACGTGTCAGAATCGGAAAAACCTCATTGGCCTCCACCGGCCAGGCCGTGCGTCCCCCAGCAGCCCGAATTCCGTCAGCCAACTGCTGCGCCATCTCGTTGGAATGAGACGCAGTGCTCAACCAGCCATCATCCTCGAAATAGCCCTCGAGCTGAGCGGAGACGAACCGGCTTTTAGAGAAAAGCTGCCCGGCCCGCTTTCTAAAATACTCAAAACCACGCGCCTTGGCCGGATCAAAAAACACGACGGCTTCCGCGCACCAGCAGCCGTTCTTGGTTGCTCCAAAGGACAAGACATCGACACCGGCCTTCCAGCTCATGTCAGCGGGGCCTACGCCCAGGGACACCAGGGCATTGGCGAAGCGGGCGCCATCCATGTGCAGCGGCACACTGCGTTCATCTGCAACAGCCTTGATGGCGGATATCTCATCGAGCGTATAAACGGTCCCACATTCGGTGGATTGTGTAATCGATACGCTGGCCACCTGCCCGTGGTGCACATTGCCATCCGGAAACGCGGCCATGGCCCGCCGCAATGCTTCGGCGGACATCTTGCCGTTTTCACCTGGAACAGACACCAGTTTCTCGCCCCCGGTCATGAATTCGGGACATCCGCATTCATCCACCTGGATATGAGCGTTCCGGTGACAGAAGACCGTTCCACCTGGCTTGGCAAAAGCTGAAAGAGCAAGCGAGTTCGCCGCACTTCCTGTCCCGACATAAAAGACGGACGTTTCGGTTTCGAAAATTTCGGAAAACCTGGCCGAAACGCTGTCGGTGAGCGGGTCGCACCCATATGCGGGGGCCAGTCCGGTTGAATGGCGGGCCAGAGCAGCCATCACCGGCGCCGTGGCTCCCGCCCAATTGTCGCTTGAGAAGTTCATGCTCTGGTTTAATCAGCTCGGTTCAACCAGAGCAAGACACTTCAGCCCGCTCTTAATAGTAGAGCTCGCGTTTGCGGTAATAGCTCCCCAGGAGCGCATCGAGGGAAATACGGCCGGGCCCCTTCAGAACAGGCACAAGCAGAACGAAAACCCACATGAGACGCTGATCGGAAATCAGGGAGCTGGGATTTCCATCGAACAGCGCTCCAATCGTTTCAGCTTCCACATGGTGACCGGTGATATCGACATAGCTCATCACGACGACAAACCCGATCATCCCAAGGCTAGCTGCCCGGGTGAACAACCCGATCGTCACGAGCACAGGCAGCACGAATTCCGCCCAGGTTCCGAAGAGGACGATCAGGCCATAGGGAAAGAATGCAATCTGGCTTGAATCGTAACTGACCTGTTCCATAAGGCTGGGAAGAATTTGCGCGTAAGCGCCATCGCTTGGCGACAGGAAGCCGAACACACCGCTGCCGATTTTCGTCATGGCCGAGTTGAGAAAATAAACCAGAAGCACACTGGCAAAAACAAATCGCGCCGCGAATCCCAAGAACCAGCCGTCTGTCACCCGTTCCAAGGTTCCGAAGACCGTTTGATACAGGTTCACGACCAAACGAATCAGCATACTCATGATGTTCCCCATTTCATTGCGTCCGGTTCTGCCAGATCGCTGTTTCAATTACTGCAGAGGTTTAAAGACACCGGCAGACAGAAAATCACCCAACACCTCAGACAGATTGAACGTTGGAACTGAGGCAAGACTCGCCTCCGCGGCCCCGGCGAGCGGAGTGCCTGCTTTCAGCGCCTCCAAAAACACCGAACTCCCCGGACGCAGGCGCATAAGATCCACTTCAAGAGATGGTCTTGTCACGAGCACACTCTGCGGCTCGGCAAGGTCGGTCTGCTGCCCGTCCTGCGCCCCGGCGCGATTGGCCTGAAACAGAGACAGAATTGGCCATTGCGAGGCCACCACACACACAGCAGGGTGAATTTCCAGTCGCAAACCGCCCAAATCCTCAGCCGACACTGCTGCCAAGTCGGATGGATCGAGAGTTGGCGCATCCTCAGCATGATAAGACTGCAGCCAAGCCCATTCCAGGCGTGCCACATCAGCAAGATAAGGATACGCGGCCAGCGGCTCAAAGGAGGCCACAAATGCCGGGAAATCCCCGCCATACCAAATCAGAACAGGCGACGACGGCGGATGATCAATCACAAAAGCCCGGGCAAGCGCTTTGAAATACTCCTCTCCAAGCATCGTTTGCACAGCCGGAAAGGTGTCTTCAATGGCTTCGATCAGGCTGACAATGACATTGTTGCGATAGACGCCGAAGCGTTTCGGTGCCGCCTTGCCGTCCGGACCAGTCACCCCGGACGGCACCGGCACGGAACCATCCAGCAAGGCGTCAGAGAAATCCGATAGCCGGGCGCTTCGAGGAGGATCGCTATCCAACAAGCTGCGCCTCCTCCATGTCGGACTGCGCCAGAATTTTATCAGCGGCCTGCGCCTCGGCCAGAAGAACCGGCCATGCTGGAACGTCATTGTCCCATTCAATGAGGGTCGGCAGACCGCCCGCGCGATACACAGCCCGTTCATAAAGACGCCATACCGCATCGTCGACTTGTCTGTCGTGGGCATCTATCAACAATGGCCTTCCCTCATCGTCCACATCCGGCGCATGTCCGCCCAGATGCAATTCACCGACGGCTTCCAGCGGAAAGGCATCGATATAATCTTCAGCTGACCGCTGATGATTGACGCAAGAGACATAGACATTGTTGATGTCCAGCAGGAGACCGCAGCCTGTTCTCTTCACTATGTCCCGGAGAAATTCCAGTTCGCTCATCGTGCTCTGCTCAAAAGCCACGTAGGTCGACGGATTCTCGAGCAGCATCCGGCGCCCAAGGTTCTCATGAACTTCGTCAATATGATCACATACCCGGGACAGAGTTTGCCTGTCGTATGGAACGGGCAGGAGATCATTGAAATAAGTCGTGTCATGGGTGGACCAGGCCAAATGTTCGGAAAACAAGCCCGGTTCATAGCGCGCGTTCAATGCTTTCAATCGCTGAAGGTGATCCTTGTCCAAGGCACGTTCAGCCCCGATTGAAAGACCGACTCCATGCAATGACACCGGATAATCCCGGCGTATCGCTTCCAGCTGGTAATGCGGCACGCCGCCAGCACCCATATAGTTTTCGGCATGAACCTCGAAAAAACCAACATCCGGCTGGCTTTCCAGGATCTGCTCAACATGCTCGCCTTTGAGCCCCGCTCCAGCTCTCACCGGAATGGCGGAGGCGCATCTCTCAGTAAGATCTCCAAGGGTATCTGACCGGGTCATGAAACGCCTCCTTCCACAATATCGTGCGGTTATCCTGATCAGGCTTCAGGCAGATCACGTTCCAGGGTGGTCAAGGACCCCTTACGTCCGTCTGGCAGTTCCATGCTCACGCAAGTACCCTTGGGCACCAAGGTCCACGCATTGCCCTGATAATCGACGGTCGACGTTCCGGCACAGGTCGTTCCCGCACCAGCCTTGCAATCGTTCTTACCCTTCAGGGAAACACCATAACATTTTTCTTTC
The DNA here is from genome assembly GCA_050294735.1 of Roseibium sp. Taxonomy (GTDB): domain Bacteria; phylum Pseudomonadota; class Alphaproteobacteria; order Rhizobiales; family Stappiaceae; genus Roseibium. Next base: position 4,407 of record JBNKOQ010000118.1, read on the forward strand.
GCCTGAGCGTTCGCTGCTGTCGGGACAGAAATGCCGGCTACAGCGGTAGCTACGGCGCCCGCGATGATTGCTGCAGTCATGGTTTTATGGCTCATCGAAATTCCTCCGTTTAAAGATAAATGGCGTGACAGGCCGCGTTTCGGTTTCAACCATGTCATGAGAGGAAAATGGTCACTTCCTCAATCAATGGGAAATCAAACGGCTGTGACATCTCCGCGAGTGAAAAAGAGATCCTCTCATAGCCGCGTAATATTCTTTCTCCAAAGATCACTCCAGCAATCAAAATAACCAATTGGCACTTGAAGGGCGAAACAATTATAATTTTAGAGTATATAAACACTCTTGCCCCTGGCCGCGAAATCTGGCATGTTCGCGCCGCCCGGAATAGGACAGGAACACTGTCCCTTTTCCCGGAGCCGGTCTTTGGCGCGCGGTGCGCGACATAAGGCAAAGGGGTTCAAACAGGGCTGACCATAGGATTGCCTGGGGGGCAATCCAGATGCGGCGATCCGGCAACGAAAGCCTGGATCACCGGCAGCGGCTCCAGCCACTGCGTCAAAGACGACGGTTCGCTTTAGGGGGGCGAAGCGTTAGATATTTCGACAGAGCCGAGGCTGAGAGCCAGGGTCGTCGTACGAGCCGCGTCCGGACAGGAACGCGACCCGAACGGGACTTGACGCTTCACCTCCGGTAAAACTGGGGTAAACGTGAGGGCGCACATGACGAAGACAGAGCTGACGACCAGCACAGCCATGCAGGCCGAAGGATTTGCTGCGGACAAGACAACCGTAACAAAATCCAGTTTGGCCAAGCGACTGAGCACGGCCGCTGACAAAGGGCTCTACAACCCGTCACGCGAGCACGATGCCTGCGGCGTTGGGTTTGTGGCCCATATGAAAGGCGAGAAGTCCCACCGCGTTATTGCTGATGGCCTTAGGGTTCTTGAAAACCTGACACACCGTGGTGCGGTCGGCGCTGACCCGCTGATGGGCGATGGGGCCGGCATGCTGGTCCAGATCCCCCACGATTTCTTTAAGGAAGAACTGGCCGCACAAGGCATCACGCTTCCGAGCAAGCACGATTATGGCGTGGGATTCGTCTTCCTGCCGCAAGACGCCGAACTGCGCGCGCAGTGCGAGAAGATTGTCGAGCGCATTATTGATGCTGAAGGGCAGAGCCTGATCGGCTGGCGCGACGTTCCTGTCGACAACTCCTCCCTGTCAAAAGCACCCGACATTGCCGCAACCGAGCCGGTGTCCCGCCAGGTGCTCATCAAGCGCGGGGACAACGAAGACGAGGACGCCTTCGAACGCCGGTTGTTCGTGCTGCGCAAAGTGATTTCCAACACGGTGCGCGCCGAAACCGATGCTGTCGAGAACGGCTTTTACATTGTTTCGCTGTCGAGCCGGACAATCGTCTACAAAGGCATGTTCCTCGCCTATCAGCTCGGGGCCTACTACAAGGACCTCAAGGACGAACGCTTCATTTCGGCCCTTGCCTTGGTCCACCAGCGCTTTTCGACCAACACCTTCCCGTCCTGGGATCTGTCCCACCCGTACCGGATGGTGGCGCACAACGGTGAAATCAACACGCTGCGCGGTAACGTAAACTGGATGGCCGCCCGTCAGGCGTCCGTATCCTCACCGCTGTTCGGCAGCGATATCTCCAAGTTGTGGCCGATTTCCTACGAAGGTCAGTCGGACACCGCTTGTTTCGACAACGCGCTCGAGTTTCTGGTCATGGGAGGATACTCCCTCGCCCATGCCGCCATGATGCTGATCCCGGAAGCCTGGGCCAGCAATCCGCTCATGGATGACAACCGACGCTCCTTCTATGAGTATCACGCAGCCATCATGGAACCGTGGGATGGTCCCGCAGCTGTCGCCTTCACCGATGGCCGCCAGATCGGCGCGACCCTAGACCGGAACGGCTTGCGCCCCGCCCGCTATATCGTGACTGACGAAGACTTCGTGATCATGTCTTCGGAAGTTGGCGTTCTGCCGGTGCCTGAAGAACGGATCGTGCGCAAGTGGCGCTTGCAGCCTGGCAAAATGCTGCTCATCGACCTGGAACAGGGCCGTATCGTTTCCGACGACGAAATCAAGCGTGAGCTATCAACAGCCAACCCTTATAAGGATTGGCTGCATCGGTCGCAGATCGTCCTTGAAGACATGCCGGAAGTCCGTGGCCGTGCGCCAGTGGCCGGCGAAAGCCTTCTCGATCGTCAGCAGGCCTTTGGCTACAATCAGGAAGATATCAAGCTGCTGATGACGCCGATGGCAACCATCGGTCAGGAAGCAATCGGCTCCATGGGAACCGATACGCCTATCTCTGCGCTGTCGGACAAGTCGAAGGTGCTTTACACCTACTTCAAGCAGAACTTCGCGCAGGTGACCAACCCGCCGATCGACCCGATCCGCGAAGAGCTTGTCATGAGCCTGGTGTCCTTCATTGGGCCAAGGCCGAACCTCTTCGATCTCAAGGGCCTTTCGACATCGAAACGCCTGGAAGTCCGTCAGCCGATCCTCACAAACGAGGATCTCGAGAAGATTCGCGCGATTGGCGAGATTGCTGACAACCAGTTTTCCGCCAAGACTCTCGATATCACCTATTCCTCCGAACGCGGTTCGGACGGCATGGAGAATGCTGTCGAGGAACTGTGCCAGCGCGCCGAAAAAGCCGTTCGCGATGGTGATAACATCATCATCCTGTCGGACCGGTTGATCAGCAGAACCCGCATTGCCATCCCGGCACTTCTGGCGACGGCTGCGGTCCATCATCACCTCATCCGCAAAGGTTTGCGGACCTCGGTTGGTCTGGTGGTTGAAACCGGAGAAGCCCGCGAAGTTCATCACTTCTGCGTTCTCGCCGGTTTCGGTGCAGAAGCAATCAATCCCTATCTGGCGTTCGAGACGCTGTTGTCCATGCATGCCGAACTCGACTTCCCAGAAGAGGTTGATGCCGGCGAAGTTGTCAGCCGCTATATCAAATCAATCGACAAGGGAATCCTGAAGGTCATGTCCAAGATGGGCATCTCGACCTACCAGTCCTACTGCGGCGCGCAGATTTTCGATGCCGTCGGGCTGTCGACGGAATTCGTCAAGAAATACTTCTCCGGCACCGCAACCACCATTGAAGGTGTCGGGCTGGCTGAAGTTGCCACTGAAACTGTTCAGCGTCACAGCGAGGCATTTGGCGAAGTTGCCGTTCTGCGCCGTTCTCTGGAAGTGGGCGGCGACTATGCTTACCGCATGCGCGGTGAAAGTCACATGTGGACTCCGGACTCTATTGCAGTCCTGCAGCATGCTGTGCGCTCCAAGCTGCCTGATATGTTCCGCTCCTTTTCCGAAATGATAAACAAGGAAAGCGGTCGTTTCACGATCCGTGGCATGTTCCGCATCAAGAGTGCAGAAGAGCTCGGGCGCAAGCCAATCGATCTCTCTCACGTTGAGCCGGTTGATGCCATCGTGAAGCGGTTCGTGACCGGTGCAATGTCCTTCGGGTCCATCTCCCGCGAGGCCCACTCCTCGCTGGCGGTTGCCATGAACACCATCGGCGGAAAGTCCAACACAGGTGAAGGCGGCGAAGAGCCGGAGCGCTTCAACCCGCTGCCGGACGGATCCGCGAACCCGCAGCGCTCGGCCATCAAACAGGTTGCTTCAGGCCGTTTTGGTGTCACCACCGAATATCTGGTCAATTCCGACATGATCCAGATTAAGGTCGCACAGGGCGCCAAGCCCGGTGAGGGCGGTCAGTTGCCGGGCCACAAGGTGGACGCAGTCATTGCCAAGGTGCGTCATTCGACCCCAGGTGTTGGTCTCATCTCGCCGCCGCCGCACCACGACATCTATTCGATCGAGGATTTGGCCCAGCTGATCTACGATCTGAAAAACGTCAATCCGGCAGCTGATATCTCGGTTAAACTTGTATCGGAAGTCGGCGTGGGAACAGTGGCCGCCGGTGTGGCCAAGGCCCGTGCCGATCACATCACGGTCTCCGGATATGATGGCGGAACAGGTGCCTCGCCGCTCACGTCCATCAAGCATGCCGGATCTCCCTGGGAAATCGGCCTTGCTGAAACCCAGCAGACGCTGGTTCTCAATGGCCTTCGTTCCCGTGTCGCCTTGCAGGTGGATGGCGGGCTGCGCACGGGCCGCGACGTTCTGGTCGGCGCACTGCTGGGTGCAGACGAGTTCGGGTTCTCCACCGCGCCGCTCATCGCAGCAGGCTGCCTGATGATGCGCAAGTGCCACCTGAACACATGCCCGGTTGGCATTGCGACCCAGGATCCGGTCCTGCGCAAGCGCTTCAAGGGCACGCCGGAACATGTCATCAACTACTTCTTCTTCGTCGCCGAAGAAGTGCGCGAGCTGATGGCCAACCTCGGCTTCAAAACGATGGAAGACATGATCGGCCGGTCCGACTTCCTCGACAAGGAAGCCGCGATCGATCACTGGAAGGCCAAGGGTCTCGATTTCTCCCGTATTTTCTTCCAGCCGGAAGCAAAACCGGAAGAGACCCGCTGGACCACGCGTCAGGATCACCCGATCCACGACATCCTGGACCGTCGCCTGATTGCCGCTTCCAAGCCGGCCCTGGACAGCAAGGAACCGACAATTGTCGACGAGACGATCTGTTCCGTTGACCGGTCGGTTGGCGCCATGCTCTCCGGTGAAATCGCCAAGCGGTACGGCAACAAGGGCCTGAAACAC
>JBNKOQ010000119.1:0-9105 GCA_050294735.1 Roseibium sp.
CAACGCCGGCCTTTGAGGAACAGTGCCGGAGAGCAGGTGTCTCTCTGCTGCGGATCGAGGACGGTTTCTTGAGATCCGTTGGGCTTGGGGCGGGTCTTGCGCGCGGGGCGTCGCTGGCCGTTGATGACACAGGCATCTACTATGATCCGTCGCGGCCGAGCCGACTGGAAACACTGCTGGAAACCTCGGACGTTTCCGAGGCAGACCGAACTCGTGGTGAAGATCTGATCCGCAAGGCAGCCGCCGCGCGCGTTTCCAAGTACAACTTCGGCAAGGCCCGAAGCTTCCGTTTTCCGGACGAGCGGGAAGTGGTGCTTGTGCCCGGTCAGGTGGCGGATGACGCGGCGATCCGGAAATCCATGTCGAGCACCATCGACTGCGCCAACACACCCAATGTCAATCGTGATCTGCTCCGTTTGGCCCGTGAACGCGCGCCAGATGCATATATCGTATTCAAGCCGCATCCGGACGTTGAGACAGGGCTGCGAAAGGGTAAGCTTGGAGCCGGTGAAGTTCTGCAGTACGCGGACGAGATCGCGCAGAATGCCGATATTATTGATCTGATTGAAGCGGTCGACAGAATTGAGACCTTCTCCTCGCTGTCCGGTTTCGAGGCTCTGATGAGGGGGAAGCAGGTGACAGTCCACGGCTTGCCGTTTTATGCGGGCTGGGGGATTAGCGACGATCTGACGGAAAGTCCGCGCCGAACCCGCCGGAGAACGATAGCCGAACTCGTTTTTCTGGCTTTTTGCGTTTATTCCAGAACGATCGATCCTGTAACGCTTCTGCCATGCACGCCGGAGTTCCTGATTGGCCGCTTGGCGGCACAGCGACGGAACAGGTGGCATGTCCTGCGCTCAACCGTGCTCCGCCAGGCATCCTGGTTTGGCCGGAAGATCGGCCTTTAGAGATGAAACAGCATAAAGAGAGAGTCTATGCCGGCACAAGCGCATGATGTGATTGTTCTGACCGGAGCCAGCGGCGGAATTGGAGTTGCTTTAGCAGCTGAATTGGCGGCTCCTGGCCGAAAGCTGGTTTTGATCGCACGCGATGCCGTCAAGCTTCAGTCGTTAGCGGAGGCGCTCTCAGGCACAGGGTGCGACGTCGAGACCGCCGCCCTGGATGTGCGGGACCGGGATGCGCTTCATGCCTTTCTGTCTGATCTGAATGCCCGGCACCCGGTCGACCTCGTCATCGCGAACGCAGGCGTAACCGCAGGGTTGGGGCCAAACCGTAGCCGGGAGGGAGATGAAGAAGCTGACCGTCAGCTCGACATCAACTATCGTGGTGCGGTGAACACTGTCACAGGTGTTGTGGAAGCTATGAGACTGCGCGGCAAGGGGCAAATTGTGCTTGTTGCTTCGCTGGCTGGGATGCGCGCTTTGCCGGATATGCCGAGTTACTCGGCTTCAAAAGCGGCTCTGATCGCCTATGGTCACTCCCTGAGGGGGTGGCTCCAGCCGTTTGGCGTTGATGTCACAATTATCTGCCCCGGCTTCGTGACGTCTCCCATGTCGGCGCGCCACAAGGGGGCGAAACCCTTTGAGATTTCTGCCGAAAAGGCTGCGCGGAAAATGCGGCGCGCCATCGAGAAACAGCGGGCATTTTATGCCTTTCCGTTCCTGCTGGCGACAGGTATCCGCTTGCAGAACTTGTTGCCAGCACGCGTGTCGGATCTGTTCATGGGCGGTTTTGAAGCGGAAATCGATGAGGACCCCCGCTTCAAAAAGGATTGAGTGAAGTTTGGCTAGCGGGTCGCACGGATCAGCTTGTCGACCGTGCTGCCTTCTCCTGATAACTTGGCGAGTTCTTCTGCTGTTATCTGAACGGCACGCTCGATCTGTTCACTGGTGTGATCGCTGGTGATAAAAAACCGCAGGCGTGCCGATTTTTCCGCGACAGCCGGGAAAATGATCGGCAAGGCGTTGATGCCGCGCTCCAGAAGCTTGTTTGACAGGGAGGCGGCGCGGACCGAGTCGCCGACGATCACGGGAACCACCGAATACCCGGCGCTTGGGCCTGTATCCAGTCCGGCTTTTTGGGCCAGTTCCAGAAATAGCTTGCCGTTGGTTTGCAGCTTCTTGACCCGTTCCGGCTCCCGCTCCATCACATTGATCGAGGCGATGGCCGCCGCGGTGAGGGCAGGAGACAGCCCAACGGAAAAGACAAAGCCCGGCGCCGTCACCTTGAGATAATCGCAAATGGCGCGGGAGCCTGCAATATATCCGCCGCAGGAGGAAAAGGTCTTGCTGAGCGTGCCCATCCACAGCTCGACCTCTTGAGGGTCGACGCCGTAATGTTCCGCTATGCCCTTGCCGGTTTCACCGAGCGCGCCAATGGAATGAGCCTCGTCCACCATCAGCCAGGCATCGTAGGACTGCTTCAGCTTGACGATCCGCTTCAGGTCGGGGAAGTCCCCGTCCATGGAATAGAGGCCCTCGACCACGATCAGCACATTGTCGAATTTATGCCGGTTGTCGATCAGCAGCTTTTCGAGAGCATTCAGATCATCATGAGGAAAGTTGATCCGGGTTGCGCCGGACAGACGGGATCCTTCAGCGATGGAATTGTGCACCAGGCTGTCGGTCAGGATCAGATCGCCCTTGCGCATCAGATGACCGATGGTCGTCACATTCGTCGCATGGCCAGACACCATGACGATGGAGGCTTCGACACCGTGAACGCGGGCCAGAGCCCGCTCCAGCTCGCCGTGGAGAGGCCGTTCGCCGGCAACGATCCGGCTGGCTGAAACGCTGGTGCCGAAGGTCTCGATGGCTTTGATGGCCGCTTCGTTGATTTCCGGATGTCCGTTAAGGCCGAGGTAGTTGTAGGACGCGAAGTTGTCGAAGGTCTTGCCATCGATCTGTGTGGTGCCGGCGGCAAGCGCGTCGTGCGCACGGAAGAACGGGTTTTCGATCCCGATCATATCCGCGGCGGCCCGCTGCATTTGCAGCTGCTTGATTTGCGGCAATTCCCGGAAGTCGAAGGCTTTGCGCTTTGGAGCCGGTGCCGTATCGGTCTTGGTTTCGGGCCTGCGTTGACGGGCAGACCTGCGTCCGGCGCGCAAATTGTCCATCAATTTCGCCCGGTCGTTGACGCCGATACCTTTGGTGTTTGCGTCTTTGGGGTCGCTCATAGGAAGGACCCCATTTCACGGCTCTTCGTTTCAACCTTTGCGGCCACATCGCTGAGGTCTTCGGTCTCCATGCCTTCATCACCCATATGCTGGCTCGCCAACTGTTGACTGTCGGCGGAAACGGTATCATTTCCGCCTTCACCAAGCACTCTGTTAGCGACCCGGCTCGACAGGTCGATCAGCGTAGCACCGTTTGCAAGGGACATCAGCGGGATATCAATGCCCAGCTGCCGTTCCGCACTCATGCGCAGTTCCAGTGCCATCAGGGAGTCCATTCCAATTTCCGAGAGAGCCTTGTGAGGGTCAATCTCATCCGGCGAAATCCGGAGAATCTTGCCGATTTCTCCAGCCAGGAGCTTCGCAACTGTTTGCGCCGCTGCCACGTTGTCCATACCGGCCAGCAAAGCGTGCAGATCGATAGCACCTTCGCCGGCGGCACCATCGTCGCCATCACCGAGCCCCAATAGATCGACAAGCGGGGTCCGCAGCAAAGCCAGATCTTTACGGGCTGATTGCCAGTCGATCCGGGCATAACCGACTGCTGCCGTTTCCAGATCTGTCTGTGGCAAGGCCATCAGGGCCATCAGGCCGTCAAGTGCCTCTTTTGCCGAAAGTGCATGCCGGCCCAGCTTGCGTGACAGCATCTCATTGACGTCCTCGTTGCGCGCCAGGTATCCCGCATCGGAAATCGCTCCCCACGCAACTGTCAGGCCTGGCTTGCCTGCCGCCCTGCGTTTGCGCGCCAGAGCTTCAAGATAGCCGTTCGCGGCGACATAGTTCGCCTGCCCGGGGTTGCCGACAAGAGTTGTCGCCGAAGAATAGAGCACGAAATGATCGAGTGGATCGTCCTGCGTCATCCGGTCAAGGAGTTCGGCTCCGCGGATCTTCGGGGCCAGAACCTTCGTCAGGCCTGCGTGATCCAGGTTGGCAATCAGCACGTCGTTGAGAACCATCGCCGTGTGGAACACGCCGCGGATCTCGGGCATCTCTTCCCGTATGGCGGACAAGGCGGCCGCGACCGCCGTTTCTTCGGTGATATCACAGGCAAAGGCCTTCACGGTGACACCGGACTTGCCCAACTCGGCAATTGCGTCCTGTGCCTCGTCTGTGGTGTCACCGCGCCGGCTCAGCACGGCCAAATGACGCGCACCTTTTTCGCCAAGGCGCTTGAGCAACTCGACGCCGAAGCCGCCGAAGCCGCCGCCGATCACGTAGGTCGCATCGGACTTGAACGAGAGTTCCAGTGCGCTCGGTATGGAAGCCGGGACATTGGGCGGACGCAGCACAATCTTGCCGATGTGGCCTGCCTGCTGCATGAGGCGGAAGGCGTCCACCACCCGGTCCGCGTCGAAGACCCGGTACGGTAATGGTGAGAGCGTTCCATTTTCGAAGAGCTCCACCAAGTCCGTAAACAGGTTTTCTGCGAGGGCCGGCTGCCGTGTCAGCAGCTGGTCGGCGTCAATTCCGAAGTAGGTCAGATTTTGACGGAAGGGCCGCAGGCCGATGCGGGTGTTGCCGTAATAGTCCCGCTTGCCCAGCTCCAGGAAACGGCCAAAGGGTTTCAGCACTTCGATGCTGCGTTCCATGGCTTCGCCGAAGAGCGAGTTCAGGACCACATCCACGCCTTCGCCATCCGTTTCCGCCATGACGGCATCGACGAACTCGAGGGACCTGGAATCCAGAACCACATCCGCGCCGAGGAGCTTCAAGAAGTTCCGCTTTTCGACGGACCCGGCTGTCGAAATCACCTTGGCGCCGCGCCATTTGGCGATCTGCAGAGCAGCGAGACCCACACCTCCCGCTCCGCCGTGGATCAGGATTGTTTCGCCCTTCGAGAGCTTTGCCAGGTGAACCAATGCGTAATAAGCCGTGAGGAACGTCACCGGGATGGTCGCGGCTTCCTCCGACGAAACATTCGACGGCATCGGCGCACAGCCGCTTTCGTCCACGGTTACATGACTTGCGAAACAGGCCGGAGCAAAAGTGATGACTTTGTCTCCGGGCTTGAAACGGGACACGGTTTCGCCGCAGGCAACGATGGTGCCGCAACATTCCATACCCAGTGTCGGTCCGGCGAACCCGTCTTCCAGCGCTTCCTCAGGCAGAAGACCCAAGGCCCACATGACATCACGAAAATTCAAGCCGCTGGCTTCAACGGAGATTTCAACCTCGGAACCCGACACCTGAGCACGCGGCACGGCCTGCCAGGATAGCTGGTCGAGCGCGCCCTGGCGAAGGATATCCAGCCGCATGGCTGGAACCGATCCGGCTGGCAATGTTGCCTCTGGAAGAACATCACCTTGAACAATACGAAGGCCTGACCGCCTGTCGCCATCAATGATGATTTCACGTTCTTCGTCGCTTCTTCCCAGTTCTTGCAGTAGGCGTACCGCTGCAACTCCAGGCTCGAGGTCCGGTGAAAGGTCGATCAGGCGCAGATTGGCCTGCGGGAACTCGTTCATGGCAACGCGGCCGTAGCACCAGACCGCGGACTGCGCCGGACAGGAGGACGGGCCGCCTGCAAGGTCCTGCGCGCCGCCGGGGGCCACAACCGTAACGTTGGCATCATCCGCACCAATCGTGTTCAACAGCTGTGTCAGCGACCAGCTGCGGAGATCGGTCCCGGCCAGGGCATCCGTTTCGCCATCATAGGCTCCAAGAAGATGGACAATCCGGCCGCCTGTCTTTGACAGCAAAACCTTCAGATCGCTCAGATCAGCGCTGAAATCGATCTGCTGGACATCGTCGCTGCTATCCCCAGCCACGCCAGAAGGAATTGCGACAATTGCGCTGTTTCCCTCACGCTCGAAGCCTGAAGCAAGAGCCTCTGCCAGCTTGCGGGACTTGCCCTCGGCGTCTGCAAGGATCAGCCAGCTGGTCGCCGGAGCGGTTTGTTGTGTCGAATCAGAGGCTTCGGTAATCTCAATATCGTCATTGTCTGCCCTGAGAACGGCGCTCCGGGCGGCGATGAGATCGACTTCCGCTTCAGCACTGTCCAGAGCGACCGTTTCGATCCGCTCGAAACCGGCTCGGCTCAGGACGTCCGACCAATCGGCCGACTGCCGGGAGACGACGGCCGCGTCGTTTGTATCTTTGCCCCACCAATCGCTGCCGGCACCCATGATGAGATCGGACAGGGGAGAGGGAAGATGTTCAGAGGCGAGCAAAAGTCCGTCGCGGGCGATCATATCTCCCAGCTGATGGGTCTGTTCGCGGGACAGGTCTGCAAGCGACGACACGCAAAGGATGAGATCGAACGGGGCGGCGGCACTCAGGGCATCGTCCGAAAAATCGATGAAGGTTGTAGAGGTGCTGCCTGACCATAGCCGGGCTGCCCGGCCGAGCACTGCGTCGCTTGCATCGGTTACGGTTGCGGTCATCCGGCGCGGATCGAGCAGGCGATCGACAGTTTGGGCGACATCAAGAGAGGTTGCTCCGGCAATGAGAACCCGCAGCGGCTGGTCTTCAGGCCAGTTGCCGACAATTTCCGCGGCAAGAGTTTTCTGTGCGTTGCCGAGAGCGAGTGCCGCTGGCGATGCCGTTGCGTAGGCTTCAAACAGGCCGCTGGCGTAAAGCTCACGGGCAGACGCTTTAAGGCCGTGCCTGAGGAGGCTGGAAAGCTCCGTCGACAGGCGTGCCAGAAGGGCAGCTTCCGCGACATGCTTGGATGCTTCCAGAGAGATCGTCTGCATCAAGGCCATCGTTCCGGGCCCATCAGCGGGGTCGGTCAGTGTCCAGACAGAGCCATCTTCAGCTTCTTCCGCCAGTCCGCTTTCGGCCAGCCAGGTCAGAAGAGAGCCCACCAGCGGTGCTGTTCCCTCGGCCAGGGTACCGTCGGACATCAGCTCGGCGGGAACCAGACGGCCCGCCTGGGAAAATGCCCAAAGCGTCTCGTGGGCAATCGTCCGGCCGAGGGCTTCCACCAGCAAGGACTGGTCGGACAGTTCTTGTGGCTCCTCGGACGTCAGGCCTGCTTTCGCCGCAAAGGTCGCGAAGTCATCGCCCAAAACGTGACCGACAGGAGACTGCCGGTGTGCGTCCGGCAGAAGCGTTGCGATCTGCCGGTAGATCAGTTCGCTGATACGTGTTTCGCGGCCAAGTTTGACCGCACGGAAACGGGTCTGCGAAAGGCGCGCAACAACATTGTCGTCCTGGTCGAGATATTCGAATGTTGCTTCGATCGAACGGGGAGACGCCTTCGTGACCTTGATGCGAACGCTGGCTGGAGTCGTATCTGCCTTGAGCAAACGAAGGGACCCGATGCGGATCGGCAAGAAACTTGTCTTTTCCGGAATGCCTTCAACATTCCGAAGAAGGGCAAAAAGCCCATGGAAGCCACTGTCGACGAGTGTCGGGCAGAGGGAGAGTTCCTCGCCGGACAGGACATCGGCCTGCGGCTTTAGATAGACGGTGGCGGTGCGCTCGTCATGGGTGACGACTTTCTCCGCGCGGCGGAAAATCGGGCCGTATTCCAGGCCGAAAGCGCGCGTTATTTCGTAAAGCTCGTCGTGTTCCAATGTCGACAGAACGGCGTCGCTGTGCTTGAGCCACGGCGTACCGCCCGTGTTGGAAACAGTCACGAAATGCCCGCGCGCATTCAACGACCAATCGCTGTCCTGAAGGCGCGGGCGGGACATGATTTCGACAACGTGATCGTCGGGAGAAATGCGAACTTGTGTCTCGAAAATCTCGGAAGGCTCAACGACCAACGGCCTCAGGATATCCAGATCGCGCAGCTCGACGGTCTCTCCCTTGGTCCAGCGCAGCGCGGCCCTGAGGGCCATTTCGGTAAAGCCAGCGGCTGGAAAAACGACGGATTCCTCGACCTTGTGGTCGGCCAACCAGGGAAGAGATCCGGTGTCGATATGGTTGAACCACTCCGCGGTGTCCTTGCGGAGCCGGTATCCAAGCAGCGGCCAGCTCTGGCCAAAAATGAAGTCGATTTGCTCTGCTGTGGGCTCCGGTTTGATGTCCGTGTTCTGCCAGGGGTACAGCGGCAGGGTTGCCAGTGAGGAGGGGGCCGGACCGACAAATGTCGATAGGTCAGTCTTGCCGCCGCTGGCCACAATCAGGCTTGCGGCCTGGACAATCGGATTGGCAACAGGCTTGGTTTTCTTGCCCGGCTGATCGAGTGTTGTCAGGACCTTGGCTTTTTTACCGCCGCCCCGGAGAACATCGTTCACATAAGTCGTCAGAACGGCCTTCGGGCCGATTTCAACAAAAAGTCCGATACCTGCCTCGGACATGCTTGTGATCGCATCTGCAAACAGGACCGGCTGGCGGACATTCCGCCACCAGTAGTCTGCATCGAGCATCGGCGCTTCGTCGTCCGGATCGACTGTGGAATGGAAGGGCAAGTGGGGCGGTTTGGGTGACAGGCCTGCCAGAGCGTCGAACAGCGGTTCCCGGATCGGATCGACAAGAGCGCTGTGGAACGGGTAGGCAAGACTCAGCCGGCGCATGGCCCATTTGTTCTTGCGGGCAAACTTCGCAAAGGCATCGAGACTCTCTGAATCTCCGGAAATCGTGACGCTTCGCGGACTGTTGACAGCTGCCAGTTCGAGACGGGGAAGTCCGCTGGCTGCAATAGCTTCCTTTGCTTTTTCAGCTGGCAACAGCAGCGCTGCCATGGATCCGAGATCACGGACCACTTCCTGTTCGGTTGAGCGGGCATGGATAACCTTGACCGCTTGCTCCAGCGTCATAGCACCGGCACACCACGCTGCGGCAACCTCTCCGACGCTGTGTCCTGCCACCGCGTCGGCCTCAATGCCGCGTGTCTTGAGGGCCTTTTCCAGTCCGGGTTCCGGCTGCATGCGGCCATAGACCCCCGTGCCGATAACGATGATCTCGGGTTCGGTTGACACCAGTTTCTCAAGATCCTCGAACGTTAATTGGTGGCCGTGGCGACGCCACCAGTTTTCAGCAATACGCCCGTCCGGGTAAATGAGAATATCGGTCGTAAATTG
>JBNKOQ010000120.1:0-9075 GCA_050294735.1 Roseibium sp.
CCGTTCGAACTCAAGAAAAAACTCATCCAGCTGCGGCGGGGCAACACTTGCCCCCGACAGCATGGCATGAACCTGCCCCCTGTGGTGGACTTGATGCTGAAACAGATGCAGCAATGTGAGATCGATACGCTCGGAAAAAATGCCCTTTTCGCCGCGGTCCTGACGCACCACCCGGCTCAGGTCAGCCTCTGCCAGGCCGTCGCAGAAGTCAATCAGCCTCCCGTCCAGTTCGGCCTGAGATACCATGAGATCCGCCGCGGTTTGCGGCTCGGCTTCGTCGAACACAGCACGCCCCCGGCCCTCTTCCATGAGCGCATCGAGATAGTAACGGTCAACCTTGAGGATATGGTTCAGTGTCTCTCGAATTGAAGGGAAAAAACCGGTCCGTTCAGCCTCGAACTCAGCCTGGCTCAGGCTCAGACAGACTTCAAGCAAACGGCTATTCGCCCAGGCATTGTTTCGGGCCATCAGTTGAATATGACCAAGTGCAGCTGTCATTGCCCATACCTGCCGTTAAACCGCATTCCGCCTGCGTTCAGGAGGGGACGGACCGTTTCCGAACCGCCCCCTCGTCCCTCATTCTTCCTCGAATTTTTCGACCGTCTGCTCAATGGCCCCAAAGACAGAGTGCCCTTCTCCATCCAGCATCTCGATACGGACCGTGTCGCCGAACTTCATGAAAGGCGTTTGCGGCTGCCCCTGGTTGATGGTTTCGATCATTCGGATTTCGGCGATACACGAATAGCCTGCGCCCCCTTCCGAAACCGGCTTTCCCGGACCTCCATCAAGCTTGTTGGAGACCGTACCGGATCCGATGATTGTGCCCGCTGACAAGGGACGGGTCTTGGCGGCATGGGCGATAAGTTGCGGGAAGTCGAAGGTCATGTCGATCCCGGCTTGTGCGCGGCCAAAGGCCTCGCCGTTGTAGTCAACCCGGAGCGGCAAGTTGAGCTTGCCGCCATCCCAGGCATCGCCCAGCGCGTCCGGCGTTACCGCGACCGGTGAGAAGGCCGAAGACGGTTTCGACTGGAGAAAGCCGAAGCCCTTGGCAAGTTCGGCTGGTATCAGCCCACGCAAGGACACGTCATTGACCAGCATGACCAGCCTGATGGCGTCACGCGCCTGGTCGACAGACGCACCCATGGGAACATCGCCGACAACAACGGCGACCTCGCCTTCCATGTCGATCCCCCAGGCCTCATCATTCATGCGGATCGCGTCACGGGGAGCGAGGAAGCTGTCGGACCCGCCCTGGTACATGAGAGGATCGGTCCAGAAGCTGGCCGGCATCTCCGCGTTCCGGGCCTGGCGCACCAGTTCCACGTGGTTGACGTAAGCCGACCCATCCACCCACTGGTAAGCCCGTGGAAGGGGGGACATGGCATCATGCTCATGAAAGCGCAGGGACGGTACCGCATCGTGCGACAAGCTCTCTGCCAGAACTTCCAGCTTCGGCGAGACCTTGTGCCAGTTGTCAAGCGCGGCCTGGAGGGTCGGCGCAATGTGGGTCGCTTCCGTGCAGCGGGTCAGGTCCTGGTTGACGATGACCAGCTTGCCGTCCCGGCTGCCGTCCTTGAGCGTAGCGAGTTTCATCTGAATTTCCTTGTGCCAACGATCCTGTTATCAACCCGCATCATTCCGGAAGAAGAGAAGCGGAAGGCCTCGTCACAGTATGCCTTGTACGAGCAACTGAGACCGAAGGCCCGTTTATGTCCTGAACTGTGCCCCAGCTTTCGTCAGAAGAACAGCGTCAGAAAGACAAGATAAGACCTTCACCAACCTTCTCCAGTATTTTACCCGCAACATTGCTTCTACCCTTGGGTTACGCCGCTGCAGACGCACTGCTTTTAGTTGAGTGTATTTCTTCCTTCAACTCCCGATTCCCGTGAATTCGTAAGCATTGATTTACACAGGGTCTCATATGATAGCCGCAAATAGAGCTGGTGCGGGACCCATCATGTCACTGAAAAATCGTATATTTATTGCAGCTAGCGCTGTATTCTTCGTTGGATTTGTCGCCCTGATCGGCGTCACATCCTTTATGATGCAGAAAAGTGCAAGGACTTCCGGTGAGAAATACCTCACGGAAGCAAGCCTTTCGCTCACAACCCAAGCCGGTAAAACCATGGCGGAAGCTCAGCTTGCGGCGCGCTCCGCGGCGGATGCCATGGAAGGCCTTTACGAAGCCGGCATTACAGACCGCACCGCTTACGGGGCTGTCATGCAACAGGTCATCGGTGTCAATCCGCAGTTCGCGGGTGGTGGCGCCGTTCTTGAGCCTGACATGGTCGGCAGCGACGCTGACAACAAAGGCGCCGGTTACTCCGATGCCAACGGACGCTTCATCCCCTACTTCTACAATGATGGCGCGAAGGTCGCTTTCGAGCCGTTGCTGTTCGGTGGCGATAGTGGCTCGGAGGAGTGGTACGACAAGCCGCGCAATCTCAAGCATGACACGGTCACCGAGCCTTACCTTTATCCGGTCAACGGTGTCGACGTTCTGATGGCCACGGCCTCCTCTCCCATCCTGACGTCCTCCGGTCAGGCCATCGGCGGTGCGACCATCGATGTGACGCTGGACGGCCTGCAGGAGCAGATCGCCTCGCAAAAACATTTCGAAACGGGATATGTCGGTCTTCTGAGCGAAGGCGGCGTCTGGGTTTCGCACCCCGATACCAACCTGCTGGGCAAACCGGCAGCCACAGACATCAAGGCCAGGCTCGGCAAGACTGGCGACGAGGTCTTGTTCTTCGAACAGGACGGCCTGCTGGAAGCCATCCGCCCGTTTGAACTGAGCAACACCGATCAGCGCTGGTACATGGTGCTCGGCGTGGAAGAGAGTGAACTTATGGCGGCCGCAACGGCCACACGGAACACCGGGCTTCTGGTCGCTCTGGCGATGCTTGTGGCCGGCACCGCTTTGATGTGGCTGCTTGGCAAGAACATCGGCAAGCCTGTCGCCACTTTGACGGATCGCATGCGGAAACTCGCAGACGGCGATATCGAAAGCCCAATTGCCTATCTCGATCGCAAGGATGAGATCGGCCAGATGGCGCAAACGCTGGAAATCTTCATCGAAACAGAAACGCACAAGCGGGAGCTGGAAAACAGCAACACCCTCAGCCAGCAAAGCGAACAGGAACGGCAGCGGGTCATCGACAGTCTGATTACAGCCTTCGAGGGCGATGTGCGTGCGGCTCTGGACGCTGTCTCCTCGAATACGCTTCAGATGGAGGAAACGGCAAACGCCCTTAATGGTATCGCCCACGAAACCTCCGGCAAAGTCACATCCGTGGCCAGCTCCTCCGAAACAACTCAGCACAGCGTCCAGACCGTTGCCTCGGCCGCAGAAGAACTCTCCGCGTCAATTTCGGAAATCAGCCGCCAGGTCGACCAGACCAGGGAGGTTGTCAGCAACGCCACCCAAGCGGCAGCGACTTCAAACGACCGGGTGATGAGCCTGGACAGCGCGGCCCAGAAAATTGGCGAAGTGGTCAGTCTGATTCAGGCAATCGCCGAACAGACAAACCTGCTTGCCCTCAATGCGACAATCGAAGCCGCCAGAGCAGGCGAGGCCGGCAGAGGCTTTGCGGTCGTCGCCTCGGAGGTGAAAGAGCTGGCGACCCAGACAGCCCGGGCAACGGAAGATATTTCCGCCCAGATCACCGGTATCCAGTCCTCGACACGCGAAGCGGTCGGCGCAATTCAGGAAATCGCAACCACCATGGACGAGGTCAACCGCTTCACGGTGACCATTGCAGACGCGATCTCCCAGCAGGGAGAGGCGACTTCCGAGATCACCCAAAACGTCCAGCAGGCGGCCAGCTGCACCCAGGACATGTCCTCAAGTGTTGGCGATGTCATGCAGGCCTCCGAAGAGACAAGCCGTTCGGCCGGGGATGTCCTGTCCGTTTCGCAAAATGTCTCAGCACAGGCGCAGGGGTTGCAAGCAACCATCGCCGACTTCCTGTCCCGGGTCCGTGCGGCCTAAGACCATTCAGGCTTCATGACTTCCGACCCGCGCAAGGCTCTTGCGCGGGTTTTTTCATGCTGCGGCGCCGCTTCCAACTTGCCAGGGAGCCAGCATTTCGATATAAGAACAAAATAGGAACATTGGAGATGAAAAGATGCGGCTTGAGATCAACGGCGATGCCAGTTCCGCAGCAACACTTGCCAAAACCGCAGCCGGCTGCGGGTATTTCCGGCTGCCCGCTCCTATCCAGAACGACACCTGCACAACACCGGAAGACGAGATGGCAACACCCGTTACCCCTTCAGGCATCAATGCTCTCTTGCGCTATCTTGCGAAGACCCGTGCCAAGGCGGAAACGATCCGTGAAAACGCCCCAGCCGGCAGCTATCTGGATGGTGTCCTGTCCCGTACGATTGCCGGGCTGGATCAGGAAATCGCCCAATTGCGCTATCTTCTCACAGTGCCCGACCTTCAGGATCGCACGGCTGGTCACGCCCACCGGCGCATGCGGCCCGCGATCTAGGCCGTGTGGACGAACTCTTATCTTTTGAAGGATAAGGCATTTTTACATCCTGATGGATCACCAAACGATCTCGACCAAGCGGGAAATGCTTTGCCCGTTAACTATTTCAAGAGTATTATACTCCGGTTATATTTACCCGCCCCACCCGTAATGATAGCCGTAGCATGTCGTTAACAGGCAGTTAACGGCATGGGCAATCTCGGGATTCGTGGGGTAATCCGATGCAAATAGCAGACATGGCGGCATGCATCCTGTGCCTCGCGTATGTCATGATCGCGCTGCCTTTTTTTCTGGTGAGCTGGCTTGCCCTGGACAATCTGAGCAACGCCCGGCCCTATCGCTACGTCCTTGCGCTTGGTGCGGCCGTATTCTGGCCTATTGCCGTCATCGCTGTTCTTGTTTCCGTGCTGTTTTCGCGATCGGTCACAGCAGCGGGGCACCCCGAGGCCAGCAGTCTTTAGAGCTGAAAAACTTTCCGGATAAATTCAGGCCGCCGCTTCATCTCCCGGCGCAGTCTGCCAGCCGAGATCCGTAAGCGTTACAATGCGGTTGCCACGCAGATCCGTCGCGCAGACGAGAAAACCCCGTTCCTCCATATGGCTGAGCAGCCAGCGGGCCCTGCCGGGAGAGCGTGTCCCATAGGCCGTCGCGATCTCGATGTTTCCGGGACATGGCGCTTTCGCGAGCGCCGCCTTGGCCAGCAGCAAATAAACCCCGCGCATATCTTCCGGCAGTTCCGCCGCAATCAATTCCGCCTGTTGCCAATCGCTGTCATCCACATCGCCTTTTTCGACACCGGCCCGGGCAACGGACAGTTTTTGGCGAAACATTTGCAGATCCGGCGCGCCGCCTGGCAATTTGGCAATGCGGCAGCGAACCTGAAAATCCTGATAAAGCGATGCAATCGGCTGAAAGGCTGCCTCAGGCTCGTCGAGGATTTCGCCGATAATCTTGTCGATACTCTCGTCCCGTTCACCGAAATCCAGCAGGCTCGCGGCCGGTTCCACAGCGTCTTCCGCGGTTTGCTCAGCGGTGGACAGCTGGTCCAGCACATCCGACGTCGACACAACCGGTTCCGCCGTCCTTGGACGCCTGGGAATGGCTTCGCCAGCGCCAGGCGTGAAGATCAGGTCCTTCGCCTCTTCCTTGGGCTGATCCGGCAAGGGCATCAGCTTGTGCACGCCTCCCCGCCCGGCGGTTTCCACCGGGCCAATCCGCACGGGAATGGGCCGCCGCGAAAGGGCCGGACCGAGAGCCACGAAATGCCCCCGATCGAGGTTGCGGAAGGTTTCCGCCTGACGCCGCTCCATGCCCAGAAGGTCAGCCGCGCGGGCCATGTCGATGTCCAGAAACGTCCGGCCCATCAGGAAGTTCGAGGCTTCCGCCGCCACGTTCTTTGCCAGCTTTGCCAGACGCTGGGTTGCGATGATCCCCGCCAGGCCTCTTTTGCGGCCGCGGCACATCAGGTTCGTCATCGCCCCGAGTGAGCGGCGGCGCGCTTCTTCCGTCACCTCGCCAGCGGCTGCAGGCGCGAACAATTGCGCCTCGTCGACCACCACCAGCATGGGGTACCAGAGGTCGCGGTCCGCATCGAACAGGCCATCCAGAAATGTCGCCGCGGCTTTCATCTGACGATCGGCATCCAGGCCTTCGAGATTGAGGATCACGGAGACGCGATGTTCCCGGACCCGGCCAGCAATCATTTGAAGGTCTTTTTCCGTGCCCACGGCATCAACAACCACGTGACCGTATTTCTCGGCCAGGGAAACGAAGTCGCCTTCCGGATCGATGATCGCCTGCTGCACCCATTGGCTCGACTGTTCCAGGAGACGGCGGAGAAGATGCGATTTCCCCGATCCGGAGTTGCCCTGAACCAGAAGCCGGGTGGCCAAAAGCTCTTCCAGATCCATTCCAACCCGGGCACCGCCCGTCATGTCCCCAATGTCGATACTAACCGTCATTCATCATCCCGAAGATCGCTGCGGCAGCGAAACTACATCCAAATCCGAAAAATCCGGTGCTCATAGCGTGAGACCGCAAAGTCATCATGATTCCCTGAAAAGAGCAAAACTCTTCAGGCCGAAAACCTCGGTCTTTCCCCGCTCGTCACAGATTTTTCCGTATAGAGAACCCTGAATGCCCCCTCTACAGGCCTTGTCAGCCCATAGCAAGCCAGCCGTGAGATCTCAGAGGCAGGCCTGGGCCACATCTGAGGTCTCACGGCTGGAGCAAAGCCGGGTCACCGGGATGATCTGGGGAGATTATCCGCCGCAAGGATCAAGTCAGGCGGAAAACGCGCCGCTGAAAGCGATCTCTTCCAAAGCCTTGCGCGGGCTTGGCAGTTCGCGTTCCCGCAACCCTTCAGGCAAGGAAGCCGCATCGCCGCGGCGGCCCACGGCAAAGGCAATCTCTGCCTTGAAGCGCTCCGGCACGGCAAGTGCGGCGGGAATGTCGTCGTGCAGAATACCGGCCATGCCATGAGCATGGTAGCCGAGCGCTGTTGCCTGTAAGGCGGCTTGCGCCCAGGCGGCGCCGGAATCGAACGTGTTGAAGCCTGCGGGAACCGTTTCGCCTTCAGGTGTTGTCACCAAGGTGTCGGAGAACAGGAACACCAAAGCGGAAGCATCCTTGGCCCAGCTCTGGTTGAATTCGTTCAGGAGGTTGCAGAGCTTGTCCCAGTTCGCATCGCCACGCAGGGCATAAACGAAACGCCAAGGCTGAACATTATAGGCGGACGGCGCCCAGCGGGCTGCTTCCAGAATGGTTTTCAAATCCGTTTCCGGCATCTGCGACCCGTCAAAGGCCCTCGGTGACCAGCGGTTGACGAACAAAGGCTCCACCGGATGCTCCGCCGTCCTGTGGTGTGCGACCTCAAACCCTGCTGTCGAATGAACTGTCATTTCCGTCTCCTGAAACATTGGCAAAGGCCGGGAACGGATCCCATGGCCTGCAAAAGGCGTCATCAGCAAAGTGAGGCTCTTTATCTTGTTTTCAAGATACTTTTTTCAAAGATATTTATGATCAGTCTGTTGAACCAGCGCGAACAATGCTCCAGCCCGGCCTTCACATGGGGTGAAAAGGCGAAATTACCTTCGCGCAGGAACACGCCGGCGATGAAATCCTGATGACCGTCACCCACCGGCGCATTTCGGATCGTGCCAATACGCTGATGATCGGAGCCGGCTGGCACGTGCATCTCGATATTCTCGCCGCCAAAGCAAGCGGCAAACCCGTCCCGCCATTCTGGGATGGCGGGCAGCGTCTACGGGAAGAATACGATCAACGGTTCGCGGCCTGACTATCCACTTTTGTTAAAAAGGCCGCCCCAGCGCAGGGCGGCCTTAAATGTTCTCCATGGACAGCCCAGGGGCAAATGCCGCTCCTGCCGTGGCTGTCGGGGCCACTCTGGGCGGTCACAACAAGCCGTGGTAAACGCTGGCCTAGCTGAAGTCGCTCTTGAACTGATCGCGCAGAATGTTCTTCTGGATCTTGCCCATGGTGTTGCGCGGCAAGGCGTCCATGACGTGAACCTGCTTGGGCTGCTTGAACTTGGCAAGTTTGTCGATCAAGGCCGACGTAATCGTGTCCTTGTCGAGCTTTGCGCCGTTTCTTGGAGCAACAACCGCAACAACCCCCTCACCGAAGTCCGCATGCGGCACACCGATGACCGCGCTTTCCGCCACGCCCGGGATTTCGTCAATCGCCGCTTCGACCTCCGCCGGATAGACGTTAAAGCCGCCTGAAATGATCAGATCCTTGGACCGGCCGACGATGGAAACATAGCCATCGGCGTCGATACGACCCATGTCGCCGGTGATAAAATAACGGTCGGCACGGAATTCCTCCGCCGTTTTCTCCGGCATACGCCAATAGCCCTGAAAGACATTCGCGCCCTTCACCTCGATCACGCCGACCTCGCCCTGAGCCAGCTCCTTGCCAGTCTTCGGATCGGCAATCCTCACAGCGACACCTGGCAGGTGGAAGCCCACCGTGCCCGGACGGCGATCACCATCATACGGATTGGAGGTGTTCATGCAGGTTTCAGTCATGCCATAGCGTTCCAGAATGGCGGTGCCGGTGCGCTCCTGCCACTGAACATGGGTTTCGGCCAGCAGGGGCGCGGAGCCGGAAATGAACAACCGCATGTGTGCCGTGAGCTCCCTGGTGAAAGCTTCAGATCCAAGGAGCCTGCTGTAGAAGGTGGGCACGCCCATCATCGCTGTCGCCTTGGGCAGCAACTTCAGCACCGTGTCCAGATCGAACTTCGGCAGGAACAGCATGGACCCGCCAGCCAGCAGCAGACAGTTGGTGGCAACAAACAGTCCGTGCGTATGGAAGATCGGCAGAGCGTGCAGCAGCACGTCATCGCCGGTAAACCGCCAATACTGCACCAGTGTCCTTGCGTTGGAGGCGAGGTTTTCATGGCTCAGCATCGCCCCCTTGGAACGGCCGGTGGTGCCGGAGGTGTAGAGGATGGCGGCCAGATCGTCGCTCTCACGTTGGATGACGGGAGGATCCGGCTCCATCCCGCTCACGCCGTCGAACAGGCTGCCGCCACCCTGGGCGTCGAGGGTGAGCA
>JBNKOQ010000121.1:0-9051 GCA_050294735.1 Roseibium sp.
GCACGGCGCATGGACCGGGGCTTTGCCCATTTCGAGGCCTGGCGCGACGAGGTGCTGGAGCAGGAAGAACTGGACCAGCACAAGCTGGCGCAGAAGATCAAGCGCGAAGAGCACTGGATGACCTACGGGGTCACCGCCCGGCGCAAGCGCAACATGCGCCGGGTTCGGGAACTGGCCGACTTGCGCAAGCAAAAACGCGAACACCGCGGCCCGCAGGGCACGGCCAAGCTGGCCGCCACCGAAGCCGAAGTGTCCGGCAAGCTGGTGATCGAGGCCAAGCACATTGCCAAGGCCTTCGGCGAGCGGACCATCGTCGCGGACTTTTCCAGCCGCATTCAGCGCGGCGACCGCATTGGCCTGGTCGGTGCCAATGGCGCCGGCAAGACGACGCTCCTGAAAATGCTGACGGGCGAACTGGCCCCCGACAGCGGCACGGTCAAGCTCGGCACCAACCTGGAAATGGTGACCCTCGACCAGAAGCGCGAAAACCTCGACCCGAACGACACCCTTTCCTCGGTGCTGACCGGCGGGCGCGGCGACACGGTGGTCATTGGCGACGAGACCAAGCACGTCATCGGATACATGAAGGATTTCCTGTTTTCGCCTGAACAGGCCCGGACCCCGGTCGGTGTCCTGTCGGGCGGCGAACGGGCGCGGGTGATGCTGGCCCGGGCGCTGGCCAACAAGTCGAACCTGATGGTGCTCGATGAGCCGACCAACGACCTCGATCTTGAGACCCTCGACCTGCTGCAGGAGTTGCTGGCGGATTACCCGGGCACCGCGCTGATCGTCTCCCACGACCGTGACTTCCTCGACCGGGTGGCAACCTCGGTCATCGTCTCGGAAGGCAAGGGCCAGTGGCGCGAATATGCCGGCGGCTACTCCGATATGCTGGCCCAGCGGGGCGAAGGCGTCACGGCCCGTAAGACGGAAAAAGCCACAAAACAGGCCGCGCTCAAACAGAAGGACGGTCTGGCTGGCGAAAAGCCGGCCGCCAAACCGGCAACCAAATCGAAACTGTCCTTCACCCAACAGCATCTCTTGAAGACACTGCCCAAGACCATCGAGGACATCGAGAAGAAGCTGGCAAAACTCCAGATCGAAATGTCCGACCCGAAGCTCTACTCCGGCAACCCGGAAAAATTCGCCAAGCTTACGGCGAAAATCACCGAACTGACGGAAGAAAAGGACGCCGCCGAAGAACAGTGGCTGGAACTGGAAGAGCTGAACGAGGCAGGCTGATGACCGGGAGCCCTGGCGAATAGCTCTGGAACAGCAGCCGACAGCAGCGCCCTCCCCGCCTCAGCGAAAGGTTTGCTTCTCAAAGCACATTTGTTGTGGCAAGCCTAAGCCGGGAGGGCGTCACAATGGGCCAAACGAAATCCATCGCTGTCGTGGGCGCCGGACTGATCGGGCGGAAGCATGTGGAGGCGATCCGGCAGTCTGGCGATGCAGCAAGGCTCCATGCCATCGTCGACCCGACGGATGCAGGCCGAGACTTTGCCGCAGATCTTCAGGCAGACTGGTATCCGGACATTCAGGCTCTTTTGAGCGCGGACAGGCCTGATGGCATCCTGATCGCCACGCCGAACCAGACCCACGTCGACTGCGGCCTTCAGGCGATTTCCGCCGGTATTCCTGCTCTCGTCGAAAAGCCGATCGCATCGGACACAGCAGAGGCCGCCAAGCTGGTGCAAACCGCTGAAACAGCGGGCGTCCCCCTGCTCGTCGGGCATCACCGGCGCTACAATCCGCTGATCGAGGAGGCTCACAAGGCGGTTGCCGCCGGCCGTATCGGCGAGATCGTATCGGTCAATATCATGGGCTGGCTGTTCAAACCGGACGACTACTTTGATCCGGACTGGCGCCGCAAGGCCGGGGCAGGACCGGTTTACGTCAATCTCATTCACGACATCGACCTGATCCAGCATCTCTGCGGCCCCATCACACAGGTCTCGGCCTTCGAGACGTCCCGCACACGTGGCCACGAAGTGGAGGACACAGCCGTTTTGAGCTTCGTTTTCGAAAGCGGCGCGCTGGGGACGGCAAATGTGTCGGATACGATTGTCGCTCCCTGGAGCTGGGAACTGACCGCCCGCGAGAACCCGGC
Source organism: Roseibium sp. (assembly GCA_050294735.1). Taxonomy (GTDB): domain Bacteria; phylum Pseudomonadota; class Alphaproteobacteria; order Rhizobiales; family Stappiaceae; genus Roseibium. The sequence goes on from JBNKOQ010000121.1 coordinate 2,111, forward strand.
CTATCCCGCCACCCAAGAGGCCTGCTACCTGATCGGCGGCACCCACGGCTCGCTGGAGTTGCCCGCCCTGCGGATCTGGCATCAGCAGGAGCACAGAAGCTGGTGGGAGCCCATGCAAGCGACGCAGTTGCCCTGTTCGTTCGAAGATCCCCTCGTCCGCCAGATCCGGCATTTCGCCCAGGTCATCGATGGCACCGCCTCTCCCCGGGTCTCGGGCCGCGACGGCCTGCAGGCGCTTAGTGTCATCGAGACGCTGAAACGGGCGAGCCGTTCCGGCAAGGCGGAATCCGTCACGCGCGAAGACGGCTGAGCGGCCACTTTTCCGTTCAGATGCCGGGGGAGAGACGAGCCTTCAGTACTTCGGAAAATGGTCCCGCATCACCCGCTCCTCCTGCCGGATACGCAGGGTCAGAACCACCAGATAGACCGGCAGCCCGACGATCAATGTCCCAAAGGCCTGCAGCGCCAGGGCGAAACCGATCAGCTCGGGGATGATGTTGAGAAAATAGTTCGGGTGTTTGAGCAATTGGAAGAACCGGTTGGTCACCAGCTGATGGTCACTGGCGACAATCACCTTGACGGTCCAGAACCGCCCCAGAACCGACATCACCCAGGCAAGGGCAATCATCGCAAGGATGTAGATCGCAACGCCAATCCAAGTGATGGCCGAGACAGGCGCGGCGCGCCAGATCCCCTCACCGATCGCCGCAAGGTAAAAGACGATGTGAACCAGGGCCAGAAGGGTGCTCGTACCGGCGCAATATTCCACCGCGCCTGCCGCCTTCATCCGCTTCTCATTCCGGATGGACACGAAAAGCGCGGCGACGCGGAGCACAGCGGCGATGGCGATGAAAGCAATCAAAAAGTCAGGCATGTAGGCTTCTTTCCGCCCAGGAACGATAGTGATGCGATGGCATGACAAGTTCCTTACAACAGATGGCGCGCCTTTACAGGACCCGGCAGAGCGTGTGGATAACCTTTATCTCGTCGCTGAAGTCCCTGTTGCCCGGCAAATAGCCGCGCGGCTTGCCAATATGCACGGCCGTCCAGAGGCCTTCATCCGCGAGGCGCTTGATCAGGTCATCGAAATGCAGCTCCTCCCAGCGGTCCGTGCGCTGGGTGAAGGCAATCATGCCGCCGGAGCGAACACAGCGGCATAAGTCGCGCAACAGTGCCTCCACGTCCTCGATATAGGTCAGGACTCCGACGATCATGGCCGCGTCATAGGCCTTATCGGCAGTCGGCAACGGCAATTTCTGAAGGTCGTGGCAGACGAGGCTCTCGTAGGTAGCGCGTTTCTGCGCCAGCTCTAGCGATGCTGAGGAGATATCGATGCCATGGAGATGAAAGTCCCCATGCTTGCCCAGAGCTTCCGACACCAGTCCCGTGCCGCAGCCGACATCCAGAATTACGGCACCCGCAGGTAAATGGGAGGCGATCAATTCCGCTGCCCTGTCCGGCGCCTCATACTCCCAATCCCTCAGGGTTGCGTCATAGGTTCCGGCCCAAGCGTCGTAATATTGCGCGACGGCCTCCGAATCCGTTGATCCGGCCTTGAAGTCGATGAGCCCGTCCGTGCTTTTGGTATTGTCCTCGTTCATGCGGGCTCCTTGCAAGGTCACGGCGAAGCAGCGAAACGCGCAACCGCCAAGATCAAGTGCCTCAGGACTAACAAGATAGCGGCCGTCTGCGCAAGGCACACTCCGTGGCACGCCCCCGCCGGAACCTGGCCGGCGGCGGGGTGGCACGGGAAAAGACCGAGGCAGAGCCGCTACTCACCCTTCCAAAGGTCGCCTGCCTTGAACGCACAGCCTTTCCCGGCCCGGACAAAAACTAATCCCCCACCTTCGGAACCTGCCGTATCATGATAGCTGTTCCCACCGTCACGGGGCCTTGACCGGACCGACCGTTCGGGGCGGCGGGAACCGGAGGCCGAGGGGTTTTCCGGCGGTGTAACGGACCGCGGGAAAGCTCCGGTGGCGGGTAAACCCTGGATACAGCGGTGGGACCAGACATCGCGGGTTTCAGAGGTGCGTCTCGTACCTGGCAAAGGGCCCGCGGCACCCCGCGGACCCAGCGCTGAAAAGAGCAAGACGCAAGCATCCGTCATTCCGGGACACGGCTTTCGGGCAGGCACGGCGCCTTGTCATCTCCCACCTTTCCCACTTCCACGCCCGGCAAGACCGGCGTGCCTGCCATCCCGTTCTTCCAACGAACGGAGCATCCGCCAAAACGCCGATGGGACACCATGCGGCGGGTTTCGTGATGCGTGTTTCTCAAAGCCCCCGCCCTACCCGGCTTGTCATCCCTGCGCAGGGATCGAGTAAACGCAGGCGCTTGTTCGTGAAGCCGAGAGGAGACAGAGGACTGGGTTCCCGCTCCGCAAAGACGGCAACCGAGCACAGGGTGGGGTCTCACCCCATGCGCACGACCTCACGCGTTTCGCGGAATTTTACCTCCGGGTATTTCTCGCTGGCATCGCGAACCCGCCAAGGGCGTCTTGAAGAAAAATATGGCGGTTTCCAGCGAAAGATGGCGATTGACATGCGGCTGCTCTCCCTCAGCTTCCGCAGGGCCGGAAACACCCATTCAACCCAAAGAATTATACCCAAAAATCCAAGCAACCCAAGGTAGGTGGCCGTAAATTAAAATTCATGTAAACGATAATTCAATATTTATTGGGGGAAGAAAATTGACTGATTTTATTACTGTATCCGAAGTACCTACAAATCCCTACATCGCTGGCCTGACCACTGAACCAGCAAACCCGAATCCGGTCAGATGGGACAATAGCACTCCCTTAAAGATATACATCGATGACGCAGGGGGACGCGCTTGGTCGGCTGAAGAAAAAGCCGCAGCAATTGCAGCGTTTGGCGAGTGGTCGAAGGTCGCCAATATAGACTTTGTCGTCACCACCGACATTACGAATTATGATATCCGCTCTATCCTGCAGACAGTGATTGACGGCGATCCGGGGACGTTGGGAGTCACAACGGCCCCCGCTGACGGCCTCAATCCGATTACGATCCAATACAAGGTCGGGGAAGGCAGCTTCGGATATCTCCAGCCAGGCGGTCAGACCTATGCCACGTTGGTACATGAGGTCGGTCACACACTGGGGTTATATCACCCACACAGCGGGACGACCTTTCCAGGTGTGCCCGTAGGCCTCGATCAAAACACCGGCATTGATGCCCTCAACCAACAGATCTGGACGGTCATGTCCTACGTCGCCGGCTGGACGGAACAGCCCCGGACCAGCGAGACCCTGTCCTTTGGCGAAGCAAATGGACCGATGGTCTTCGATATTGCCGCTGTTCAAGCGCTGTACGGCGCTCGCGCTGCCGAGACCGGCGACAACACCTATACGCTTCCAATCGCAAACGGCACCGGAATAGGCTGGGATGCGATCTGGGATACCGATGGAACGGACACGATCACCGGCGAGACCTCGACGTCAACCGTGGTGATCAACCTGAAAGCGGCAACGCTGGAGGGCGCCAACGCGGGTGGCTATGTCTCATGGTCTTCCGGCGTTCAGGGAGGTGTCATCATCGCCAATGGGGTTACCCTTGAGAATGCTATAGGCGGCAGCGGCAATGATACTTTGACCGGAAATGATGTTGCCAACATGCTCACCGGAAATGGCGGCAACGATACGCTGGATGGCGGCGGCGGTCTGGATGTTGCGATCTACGCAACCCAGCGTGCGAACGCCAATGTGTCGATCACAAGTACAACCACAATCACGGGCACCGTTGATGCGTCAGCAGCAGGTTTGGGCACCGACACCCTTACAGGCATCGAGCGTTTGAAGTTCTCCGACGGTACTCTGGCATTCGATTTCGATGGCGCGGCCGGCCAAACATACCGGCTGTACAAATCGGCCTTTGACCGAACCCCGGATGCGGCCGGATTGTCACATAATGTCAATTTGATGGACGGTGGTCTGTCGATATACGACATGGCGAACGCCTTTATCGGATCCGCTGAATTTCAACAGACCTACGGCACGAACGTCAACAACACGACATTCATCACCTTGCTCTATAACAATGTGCTGGACCGTGCTCCGGACGATGCCGGTCTATCTGGCTGGCAAGCCGCGCTCAACGATGGCCAATCGCGATCTCAAGTTCTGTTCGGCTTTTCTGAAAGCGGCGAAAATAAAGCAAGTGTCGCCAGCGCAATCGATGACGGGATCTGGCTGGTTTAATTTCAAATCGGAAAGATAGCCATCGCGCATTTCAACGGGACAACCTCGGCAAACATCGCAGTCAGATTGAACTGCGTTCGCCGGGGTTGCAGTGTTAAATCCTGAAAAGATCAGGCCGGACAGGCTGGCCCGCCACACAAAGCGATTGCCTCACCCGGTGTGCACGATCTCGCGGGTTTCGCGGAATTTCACGTCCGGGTATTTCTCGCCGATGTAGCCGACCTCCCAGGCGTTCTTGAACAGGAACACCGGCCGGTCGTCGCGGTCGTTGGCGATGGACATGCGGTGGTTCTCGATCATTTTCTGCAAGGTCGGCTGATCGGTTTCGATCCAGCGGGCGGTGGAGACATTGACCGGCTCGAAGCCGATCTCCGCGCCGTATTCCGCCTTCAGCCGGTCGACCACCACATCGAGCTGCAGAACGCCGACAACGCCGACGATCCAGTTGGAACCGATGTCCGGCTTGAAGATCTGCACGAGGCCTTCCTCGGCCAGATCCTGCAGGCCCTGGCGCATCTGCTTGACCTTCATGGTATCGCCAAGACGCACACGGCGCAGGATTTCCGGCGCGAAGGCCGGCAGGCCGGTAACGTGGATATCCTCGCCCTCGGTCAGCGTGTCGCCGACCCGCAGCTGACCGTGGTTGGGAATGCCGATGACATCGCCCGGGAAGGCTTCCTCGGCAATCTCGCGCTCCTCGGCGAAGAACAGGATCGGCGCGGTGACGGCGATCTGTTTGCCGGTGCGCACATGCTTGAGCTTCATGCCGCGCTTGAACGTGCCCGAGCACAGGCGGAAGAAGGCGATGCGGTCGCGGTGCTTGGGGTCCATGTTGGCCTGCACCTTGAAGACGAAACCAGTGACCTTGTCCTCACCCGGCGTGATGGTGCGTCCGCCTGTGGCCGATTGGGAATGGGGCGGTGGCGCATAAGCGGCGATGAAATCGAGCAGCTCCTCGATGCCGTAGTCACGCAGAGCAGAACCGAAGAAAACCGGCGTCAGGTGGCCTTCCAGAAAGCTCTCGTGATCGAAGGCGGCATAGCCTTCCGCGCCCAGTTCGACGTTCTCTTCTAGCTCATCCATGATCCGATCGAAGGCAAATTCCGTCAGGATCGGATCGTCCAGACCGGTGACATCCTTGGTTTGACGGTAAGGGCCGCCGCGCTCACCGTCGGAGGTGTGGAACTTCTTGTTCTTCCAGTCGTAGACGCCGAAGAAGTCGGATCCCATGCCGACTGGCCAGGTTTGCGGGCTGACATCGAGCGCCAGCGCCTCCTGAACCTCGTCGAGGATCTCCAGCGCGTGGCGGCCTTCCCGGTCGATCTTGTTGACGAAGGTGATGATCGGAATGTCGCGCAGACGGCAGACCTCGAACAGCTTGCGTGTCTGGGCCTCGATGCCCTTGGCGGCATCGATCACCATGATCGCCGCATCGACAGCGGTCAGCGTGCGGTATGTGTCTTCGGAGAAGTCTTCATGGCCCGGCGTGTCGAGCAAGTTGTAGATGATGCCACCGCGCTCGAAGGTCATCACCGAGGACGAGACCGAAATACCGCGTTCCTGCTCGATCTTCATCCAGTCCGAGCGGGCCCGGCGGCGCTCGCCGCGCGCGCGCACCTGGCCAGCTGCCCGGATCGCACCGCCCGACAGCAGCAGCTTTTCGGTCAGGGTCGTCTTACCGGCATCCGGGTGCGAGATGATGGCGAAGGTGCGCCGGTTCTTGTACGTGGCGCCATTGGCACTCATGAAGGGCTCCTTGAAAGCCTTGGATCCTGCAGCAACAGACCGCGCTCGTCGGTGCACTCGCGCCGGGCGCATGCCGTCCTTGCCTGATACGGATCGGATTGATGGTTCGCTGGCGCAAAGTCATAAAAGGATAGGGCGGAAAAGGAAAGCCCGAACTCCTCCCGCCTGAGCGCCGCACCAGTTCCAAGGCCGCTCCCGCTTGGCACCTCAGCCAACCCAGAAGCCATCTCCGATCTCCCCGGCCACCAGAGAGTGGTTCTCCGGACTTTCGGAAAAGCCGGTCAGCACCTCCGCCCGGTTCCAGCCGCCGCCAGAGAGACGGTCCAGCCAGCCACTCCGCCCTGCCTCATCCGGCGCCCTGCCAAGCACGTTTTCATAAAGCAGCGACACAAAAACACTGTCGGAGGTCTCTCCGCAATAGGTTCCAATGAATTCGGCGGAGGCAATGAAGGCATCGGCCATCTGGTCCAGAGAGAGCGCTCCAGCTTCCACGAGCGCGGCATTGTGACCAATCCCCTCGCTATCCGGGGCACGGCCGAACGCGGCTTGATAGAGCCGGTAGAGCTGCGCGGCAACGCTCAAACCATCCGTCACCAATTGAAGGGTGACATCATCGAAGCGCAGTTCTTCGATCTCCGTTAAAGTAGAGGTTCCCGCGGAATCCGCCACCAGTGTCACGCCGCCGGTTTCTGTAATCGTATAATTTCCCCGCGCACCGGAGAACACAGCCGCATCCATCCCGGCGCCGCCGGTAAGAATGTCATTGCCCCCTCCGCCAATCAGAGTGTCATCACCGTCATGGCCGCGAAGCTCATCGTTTCCGCCGCCACCGGTCACGGTATTCGCCTTTTCCAGGTTGGTGACAAACTCTCCAAGACGGGTCAGATCGTATCCGTTGAGCAGGGCGATATACTCTGTGACGGAAGTGGCATTGGCATCTCCCGGCGCAGACGTGCCTCCAGACTGAATGAACGTG
>JBNKOQ010000122.1:0-9051 GCA_050294735.1 Roseibium sp.
TAGGGTTCGGACCCATAAATTTGGTGTGAATGGTTTGAACGAATATGTGCAGATACAAGGCGCAAGTCCGCAGGAAGCCTTATGGCTTTCAAAGACTTGCAACGCAGTCGCTGCGCATATTCGCCAAATCCTTTCAGGACGCTCAACTGGCTTTGACAGGCTGCGTTGAGTGTCTCAACCGGGCACAAAGCCCGCTTTTCGACACTCGCCTTGCCTTTCTGGGCCAGTTGAAGCGCCATTCTCATCAAATTTATGGGTCCGAACCCTAGACAACTCATGCCATGCCCGGCGGATCCATTCGGCCCGTACGCTGTGCCCACCATCGTGCAGGCATAATTCCAGCACACCGTCCTTCGGGGTCCAGCGTTCGCAACTTAGATTGCCATCCTCATAGCCGACCGCGGAGGACTGATCGACCCCTAGCTGCCGCAGCCACACCTGAAAACTCTTGTAGACGTCCCCCTGATGCCATCTCCCCCCGCCCAGCGCACGTCCTTCCAGCGGAACCACCTTGTCGGTCCGCCCGTGAACATGGAACAGATACGGTGCCGGACTGGGGCATTTGTCGGGCAGCGGCTGCCAAAATGCGCCGGAAATCGGCGCGTATCCCGCGAACAGCTTCCCCGCGTAGCAGGCGGTGTACCAGGTCATAAAGGCTCCGGATGAAAAACCCGACAGCATCGTCCGCTCCGGATCCACATCATACCTCTTTTCGAGATCTGTCATCACCTCGCCGAAAAAGGCATATTCATCCCGTTCGTGGTCGGGCGCCGTTGGAAACGACCAGTCGCCCTTCACCCCTTGAACGGCGACAAACACGATCCCCAGATCATCCGCCAAAGTCTTGAATGCCGGATTACGAATTGCATTCAGAGCCTTTCCCCCGTGCCCGTGCAGATAGAATATCGCACCGTTCGGTTTCCTACCGTTCAGGTTATCCGGCGTAAGAACGTAATACTCGCCGTTTTCCAGTTTGCAGGGCGTTTCGCCTCCGCAAATACCTCCCGCCGCATAGGCTGGCACCACCGGGGCAAGCCAAAAGAGCAGAACAACAAACCGGAAAAGCTTAAGCATAGGGAACTCCAGAAACCGGATAAAGAATCTGGCGCACAGTCTCATCACTCGGGAGTTTCACCAAGACCGTGGTCTGTCACAGTCTCGCGAGCACACTCCAGACGGGATCAGCCCCACTCACCTTCCGTGGGGATATTCACAACCCTGCCGCAGTGCTTACAATGAACGGCATCCGGATCATGCCTGGACAAACCGCAGTCAGGGCATGGGGAATACACCTTGACCGGCCGGAAAATCGTCTGCACGAGGCGCAGGAACAGAGCGACCCCGAAAATCATGATCGCGACAGTCATCAACCGCCCAGTGCTGTCCGACATGGTGATATCACCATACCCGGTGGTCGTCAGCGTGGTTACCGTGAAGTAGAGCGCATCGAGGTAATTGTTGATGTCTGCATTACGATCATCCTCGATCACATAAACCAGGGCCGTCACGACAAAAATGAAGACAGCCAGATTTATGGCCGACTGGATAATCTCCTCGTTTTTCCTGAACCAAAGCGAGGAGTCGCGCAGCTCTTTCAGCAGATGATAAGAGCGCAACAGCCGCAGCATCCGGATCACCCGAAGAAACGCCAGATTTTCGAAGAATGCCGGAGCCAGCAGAGAGACGATGACGACCAGATCCGCCAAAGACGTGAAACTCGTGGCCTGACTTACCGGACGGTCCGACGCGATCAGGCTTGCCACGTAGTCAATCAACAGAACGCCGGCGATCAGATAGTCGACTTCGTGGTGGATCCGCCCCGGATCCAGCATAGAGGACACGATGAAGTAGCCAATGGTGAGGATATCGAAAACCAGCAGGCTATACCGCCAGACGCGGGCAGCTCTGGACTGACCGAAGTACAGGTATTTGAGGCGCGCGCGGGTGGTTTGAAACAATGTCGTCATAACGGGAGCATGCCCAATGGCGGGGGAAAGGCAAGCCGCAGAGTGCCATGGCTGGATTCTTTGGCGGGGAGATCCTAGATCTAGATCCCATACAGCGAGCGATAGGAAACGAAAGTGCCTGACTTAAAAGGAAAAACAGCCCTGATTACGGGTGCGAGCCGGGGCATCGGCGAAGCTGCGGCCCGCGCGTTGGCAAAACACGGTGCTGCGGTGGTTCTGGCAGCCAGAAGCGTTCAGGACATCAACCGTATTGCGGATCAGATTCGAAGCACGGGCGGACAGGCCGAAGCTATTGCTTGCGACGTCTCCGATTTCAGCGCTGTCGATAAAGCCGTTGCGCTTTGCCAGCAGAAGTTCGGCCGCCTCGACATTCTCGTCAATAACGCCGGCCTGATAGATCCCATCAACCGGATTGAGGACTCGGATCCTGACGAATGGGGCAAGGTCATCGATGTAAACGTCAAGGGCGTTTATTACGGCCTGCGCCAGGCATTGCCGATTATGGCGGCTCAGGGCAGCGGTACCATCATCAACATCAGTTCAGGCGCGGCGACAGGAGCCCTGGAAGGCTGGAGCCACTATTGTGCATCCAAAGCTGCTGTGTTGTCCCTGACGAAGTGTGCTGACAAAGAGTTCGGTGACAAAGGCGTGCGCATCCTCGGTCTGAGCCCGGGAACCGTTGCGACGGACATGCAGGTTGCCATCAAGGCCTCGGGCATCAACCCGGTCAGCCAGCTCGACCCTTCCGTTCACATTCCTCCGGAGTGGGTCGGAGAAACCATCTGCTGGCTGGCAACCGAGGCAGGTGATGCCTACAAGGGCACCGACTGCTCCCTGCGCGACGAAGGCGTCCGCAAGGCTGTCGGCCTTATTTGAGCCGCCGGATCTTCCAAAACGGCGCAGAGCCCTTTGAAACGCAAAGAGGCCCGCTACAGCGGGCCTCCCATGAGATCGAATTGACCTTCTGTCCGGATTAGATCCCGGCAAAACCTGTTGTTACCAGAGGCTGCTCCGGCACCAACAAATTCCGCCCAGACTTCAGGGCCAAACTCAGGGTCTCACTAGACATGGGCACACCTCCTTTCAGTTGTTAACGACATGATTCATGGTAGTGATTCGAAAAAATCGCACAAGCCCGTTTCTTGAGCGCACCTGCCGTAAAGTCAGGCAAGGCCCAGGCCGCCAGTGGAAAAAGGATCTGTTTGCATGCAACATCAACCGGATATCGACTGGTCCACACTGCCAAAACCCGAGGATGACGGGGCCTGTAACCACCTGACCGGCCACGCCCTCCCAGCGATCGCCCTGCCCGTCACGACCGGCGGAGAGGTCGACCTGAGTGCATTAAGCGGCACGACGGTTCTCTACATCTATCCGATGACTGCGCACCCCGATCATCCTGCGCCGGAAGGCTGGGACATGCTGCCCGGAGCCCGGGGATGCACACCGCAATCTTGTGCCTTCCGGGATCACTTCCTCGATCTTCGCCAGGCGGGAGCCGACCACCTTTATGGCCTTTCGACGCAAGACACGGCCTATCAGCAGGAGGCTGCGGAACGTCTTCATCTGCCGTTCGGCCTACTGTCCGACAAGGCTCATGCATTCGCTGCCGCGCTGAATCTTCCAACTTTTGAGGTTGAAGGCAAAACTTTGATCCGCAGAATAACCCTGATCATCCAGGACGGGCGTATCGTTCAGGTGTTTTATCCGGTCTTTCCTCCGGATAGGAACGCCGTGGACGTACTCGACTGGCTGCACCAGCATCCGGTAACCTGAAGCAATGCAACACTGCTCCCATGCCCCAGATTGCAACCCGCCTTTCGACGGGCTGGACTATGCGGCCGAACGTCCTTTCGCAGCCTGGAAATCCGGCCATCTCGAAACGCTCACCGGAGGCTGGCTGCAGCTAAACCCGCCCTGCCTTGAGCTTGCGACACTGGCTCTGGAAGAGCTTACAATCCGGCGGGAGGACCTACAGGTCCGGATGAAATTCGCCAAGGCAGACCTCGAACCAATCGCCTGGCTGACGGATGCCCGCGCGGCTGTTCGCGAAACGCTTCTGCCGGATGCACGTGGCAACCAGAAAGCCAAGTCTGGCCGGGGCAAGGTCTATGTCATCCTGCGTGGCGGGTATACAGCGGCCAGTCTTTGGTATGGTGCCTATGTCGGCTCGACCACGCGCCCTGTTGCCAAACGTTTTGCCGAGCACCGCGCAGGAGGCCCACGGTCTGCACGCGGCCTCCCCCGCCATGGCATCGAACCGCTTTACTCACTGTTCGCACCGCTCAACCCTGTGGCGTCCTCGCGAGGCAAGTTGCAGGAATGGGAAACCCGGCTGCACGAATGCCTTGCACCGGTCGTCCCGAAGGTAACTGGCGACGTGGCCTTCTGAAATCACTGTTCTCCCGAGACCGCGCGGCGCGCGATGGCCTGGAATATGCCGTCCAGCTCTTCTGCAAGTGCCTTGAGCTTGCCTCCACCCTCTTTCATGTAGGGAGCGAAGACATAGCTCGGCGTTTTCCAGGACAAGGTCGCCGTGCCATCCGCATTTTCCGTCACATAGAACCGGATCGGCGCCTCGATTCCCGCAGCGACGGAAGCCGCCAGCATCCGGCGGGCAAAATCATTGCGGTAGACACCCAGCACCTGATTGCCCGGGATGACAATGCCTTGCCCCTTTGCCCCGGCGGAAGCGCTCGCCTGTGTCACCAGCCCCATTTTCTCCGCCTTCACGGCGGACTTCACCCGGCTAACGAGTTCGGAGAAAGACAGACCCGTGTCCCGAACCTGCCAGCCCTCACGGCCTTGCAAGCCTTCTGCCTGAGAGGGGACCAGAAGGGCAAACACGATAAACGCGGCACCACAAATCAAACGTAACAGGTACATAGGCATTCTCCTTCGAAGACAGGAAAGCACTATGGACCTTTTCTGCGCGCCTCTGCTGCCAGCAGACAGCACATCGGATCACAACCCGATCAAGATCTGGTGTGTGTTCCTATCCCATGCCGAGCTTGAGGCGCAGACGGGTGCCGAGCAGGCTTCCCGCGAAGGCGAACACCAGCCATAACCAGCCGTGCATGGATCCTGAAACGATCCCGCCCAGATAAGAACCGATGTTGCAGCCATAGGCCAGCCGGGCACCATAACCCATCATCAGACCGCCCAGCACGGCGGTCAAAACGTCACGCGCGGACAGCCGCCAGACCGGCGCGAATTTGCCCGCAAGTCCAGCTGCGGCGAAAGCTCCAAGGAGAATGCCGAAATTCATGACCGAGGTCGTGTCGCGCAGAATGCTTCCTTCCAGCGCCTTGGTCTGCCATTGCCAATAAGGCCAAGTTTCCACCGGAATGCCGATGGCAGCAAAGACCTTGGCTCCCCAGAGCGCGAAGCCCGAAGTAATGCCCCAGGGCCGGCCGACAACAACAAAGGTCAGAACAGAAACAACAGCTATCATCACTGCGCCCAGCATTGGAGACCAGGGGCCAGTCAGAAACGCTCCGGTTCTGCGCGCCTCCAGAAGTCGGCCATGCGCCTGTTTCTCAATCCTGACCGTCGCGAATGCGATGCCCCCCAGAATGATCGCCGTGATAGCCCAGGCCGCGACCGGGCCGAGCGCGTTGACCAGTGAATAGGCCGGCAGCTTGGGCAATTGCCCCCATAGATGCATATGCGCTGTTGCCCAAACGGACCCCAAAACAAAGGTCGCCAGCGTCAGCATCATGCGCGTGGAGCCGCCTCCAGCCGTGAACAGGGTGCCTGATGCGCAACCGCCGCCAAGCTGCATACCAAGGCCGAACATGAAAGCCCCAAGCGCAGCGGCGTAACCAAACGGGAAGACAAACCCGCCCGTGGGCCATCCCAGGTCCTTACCCCATGCGATCAGCGGAAAAGCAAAGGCGGAGGTCAGCAAAATAAGAACAAACTGGGCCCGAAGACCCGTCCCACGTTTCTCCGTCACAATGTGACGCCAGGCGGCCGTAAACCCAAAGCTGGCGTGATAAAGCGCCAGCCCGGCAAGGCCACCGATCAGCACCGCACCGGCATTGCGCGCGCCGCCAAGCGAATAAGCTCCGAAAGCAACCAGCACCAGGCCGAAAAGGGCAAAGCCGACAACAGGCCGCTGTGAAACAACGTTCGCACTTGGAGATAAAGTCGTAACGGTCATGGCTCTTCTCTACGCTTTTCCCCGAAACCGAACAAGAAACGGTATTCGCTTTGACCTTCAATTCGCGGAACCAAAAACCACTTTGGGGCGGGATTACGGCCATTCCAACACGCGTTCAACACCATTTTGTGTGTTGCAGTTTAGCGGCGGGCTGCGGTCTTGTTGCAATGCAAGGCGGATAGATCGTGGCTTTGCCGTACTTATAAACGGCCTCATGGCCAATTGTCCGAAACTTGCCAACAAATAGGCCAGAGGGTTCCCAATGCGTTATACAGACCAATTCAGTTATGATGTGACGGCAAGCAATCCCGCAGCCGTTTCTCATTGGAACGCTACGGTCAATGCTTTTCTTGCCCACGGCAAGGATACGCCCCTTCACCTGGAAAAAGCCTTTGAGGCCGACCCCAATTTTTTCCTGGGCCATGCGGCGCGCGGACTGTTCTGCTTGCTCCTAGGGCGGCGGGAACTTGTCGCCACGGCTCAGGAATGCTGGCGGATGGCAGAAAAAGCCAACACGGAACGGGCGGTAACTCCCCGGGAAGCTGCGGTCAACGGCGCGCTGAAGGATTGGCTCGACGGCTGGCCCTCCCGTGCTGGAGAGCGGCTGAACCGGGCTCTGGCGGAAGCCCCCAGGGACGCCTTCCTCCTCAAACTCGTTCACGCCATCCGGTTTGTCCTGGGCGACAGCGCCGGCATGCGGGCGTCGATCGAGAGTGTGATTAGCGCTTATGACACTGAGCACCCGTCGTACGGATATGTTCTTGGCTGCCGCGCCTTTGCCATGGAAGAGACCGGGGACTACCGCCAGGCCGAACTGCTAGGCCGCAAGGGCCTGGAATATGCCAGCAACGACGCCTGGGGACTTCACGCCGTCGCCCACGTGCACGACATGACCGGCAACGCCCGAGGCGGCCTCACCTGGCTGGAAGGCAAGGAAACCGCATGGGCGCATTGCAACAACTTCCGCTATCATGTGTGGTGGCACAAAGCGCTCATGCACCTCGACGTTGGCGAGATCGACAAGGTCTTCGAACTTTATGACAAGGAAGTTCGCGCCGATAAGACCGACGATTACCGCGACATTTCCAATGCCACCTCCTTGCTGGCCCGGCTGGAAATCGAAGGCGTCAATGTCGGACCCCGCTGGGAAGAGCTGGCATTGCTGTCCGACAAGCGCGCGGAAGACGGGTGCAACGTCTTCGCCGACCTGCACTACCTGCTGGCTCTGCTAAACGGCGGCCGGCGAATGGGGGCGGAACGCCTGCTGACCGATCTGCAATCGCGAACCGGAAAAGCTGGAGATATCTCACAAACCTCGGCCAAGGCCGGAGTGCCCACTGGGCTTGGCCTGGAGCAATACCGCAGGGGCAACTATGCCTCCGCCTTCGAGCTTCTGGCATCCTCTCGCGGCAACCTGCCGATGATTGGAGGCTCCCATGCCCAGCGCGATGTCTTCGAACGCATCACGATTGATGCGGCCTTGAGAGCCGGGCTGGCAGATGAGGCGGAAACCATTCTCAAGGACCGGGCTCACAAACGGGGAGCTTTGGATCATTTCGCGGAGCAACGTCTGGAAACCTGTGAAAAGATGCGCAGCACCGCACAGGTCATGCTAAATGAGCGCCTCCGCGCGGCTCACGTCTGACCTGACCGGCGGAGCTCAGACACCCTGGCCAGATATATCTCCCTCTGGCCCGACGATGGACGAAATTCTAACGTGAACGCCCAATCTACCCCCCTAAAATACCGTGACCCCCGGCTCGATTTCTTCCGGGGAATCGGCATGTTTATTATCTACATCGCCCATCTGCCCGGAAACTGGTGGACCCTCTGGATCCCTGCCCGCTTCGGGTTTTCCGACGCCACGGAGATATTCGTCTTTTGCTCGGGCATGGCCTCAGCGCTCGCCTTCGGCAAGATATTCGACACCTACGGCATCCCCATGGGCATCGCCCGCGTCGCGCATCGCATGTGGCAGGTTTACTGGGCACACATTTGCCAGTTCCTCGTCATTGCAGCCGCTCTGGTCACCATTCATCAAAGTGGCTTTCTTACAGAGTGCTGCAATCTGACCCAGGACTATGTCAGCACTCTCAATCTCTGGCATTTCTTCAACAAGACAGAGATAACCCTGCCGGGCCTTTTGACCCTCACATATGTGCCCAACTATTTCGATATCCTGCCGATGTATATCGTGATCCTGGCTCTCATCCCGGTCATCATGGCCGCATCGCGGCTTTCCATATGGGCCGCGTTTGCGCTGTCGGCAGGCATGTGGCTGGCGGCGACCTTCGGCCTCCTCAACCTTCCGGCAGAGCCGTGGTCGGACCGTCACTGGTTCTTTAATCCCTTCGCCTGGCAGCTGGTGTTTTTTACCGGTTTCGCCTTCATGCGGGGATGGATACCGGCCCCTCCTGTCAACAAGACGCTGATCGCCCTTTCGGCCGTGGTCCTGATCCTATCCCTGCCTTTTGCCTATTTCCGGATTCATCTGAATGTACCGGAGATCCAGGCGGTCCGGGACGCGATCAAGCCACTCTGGATCAAGACCGAGTTCGGTGCCCTGCGGTATGTGCACTTTCTCGCGCTCGCCTATCTGGCCTGGGTGGCCGCCGGTGAGAAAGGCTTCCGTCTTTTCGGCCATGGCCGGCTGTGGGGCGGTTTCGTCCGCATTGTTCAGAAAGTCGGGCAACAATCCCTTGCCGTATTCATGGCCAGCCTGGTGATTGCCCAGGCCGCTGGAATACTGCGTGACATGGTCTGGGGACGCGGTGAATGGATACCGCAAATCCTGTCCAACCTTTTGGGGTTTGCCGCCCTCATCGCCGTTGCCTATTCGGTTGCCTGGTTCAAAGGGCAACCCTGGCGAAAGTCGCCTAAACCTCATCCGCAGCCGCAGCTGCATGAGGCCGGTCATCA
>JBNKOQ010000123.1:0-8960 GCA_050294735.1 Roseibium sp.
GCCGCCGGACAGGGAAATGGTCAGCGGTCTTCCGCCAGACAGGATCTCGACCTGCATCATGATCGCTTCCGGCGTCATGGGCGTCCAGTCGTGACGGAAGGCGCTGTCGACCGCATGCAGCGTGTCACACCAGGCGCAGCGGTAATCGCAGCCGCCGGTGCGGACGAACACGGTCGGTTTGCCGATGAGCGCGCCTTCGCCCTGGATGGTCGGGCCGAAGATCTCGCTGATGCGGATGGCCGGGGCGTCCAGGATGAAAGGGTTCATGGCGGGCAGGGCTGAACTGATCATGGCCGGTACTCCGCGCAGGTTTTCGGCGTTTCCTTGACCCTGACGGCGGAGACCTCCGGCCATTTTTCTTTGCACCAGTCATAGAAGTGCTTGGCCAGACGCTCGGCGGTGACGCAGTTGTCGCCGAGCACATCGTTCAAATGCCGGTGGTCGAGAGTGTCGTCGACATAGCTCTTGAACGGCGCCAGTTCCCGGTAGTCGCGGACAATGCCGGTGCTGTCCAGTGTCGCTGATTGAAGCTCGACTTCGACCACGTAGTTGTGACCGTGAAACCTGCCGCAAGGATGATCCTCGGCCAGGCCGTGCAGCTGATGGGATGCGGAGAAGTGGAACTCCTTGAAGATCCTAAACATGGCAGGCTTCCTTCCAGAAGTCCGGGTCCTCGTAGACGGTCGGATCTTCGCCGCCGGCCAGATGGAAGGCCTCGCGCCGTTCCACGCAGGTGCCGCAGCGGCCGCAGTGATTTTCGCCGCCCTTGTAACAGGACCACGTTCCGGTGAAATCGATGCCGAGTTTCAAGCCCTCAGCGGCAATGTCGGCCTTGCTGCGGTGGACGAAGGGCGTGTAGAGCCGGATGTCGTTCATGCCCTCCAGGGCATGCCGCTGCATGGCTTCAAAAGCCTCGACAAAGCCGGGGCGGCAATCTGGATAGATGAAATGATCGCCGCCATGAACCGCTGCGGCCACCGCATCCGCGTCCCGGGACGCGGCAATGCCGAAGGCAATGGACAGCATAATGGCGTTGCGGTTCGGCACCACCGTGATCTTCATGCTGTCTTCGGCGTAATGGCCGTCCGGCACATCAACATCGTCCGTCAAGGCGGAACCGCTCAACAGACGGCCGACATTGGCGATGTCGATCAAGGTGAAGTCGGTGTTCAGTTTTTCGGCACAATGTCTGGCGCAAACCAGCTCTTTCTTGTGCCGTTGACCATAGTCGAAAGAGACGAGGCCAATGAGCTCATTTTCCTGCGCGACCTTATGCGCAAGCGTGACGGAGTCCAGTCCGCCGGAGCAGATGACGAGTGTTTTCAAGTTTTTAACCCTTGTTTTCGTTGGAACCGGGTAGGCTGCGACCGGTTTCCGCCTCACGGCAGAAGCGCGCCTTCTAGCAATTCTTGGCAAAAAGGAAAGCAAAAACTGCACTGCTGTGCAGCGGTGACCGCCGGGTGGTGGAGGGGCAGGAGCATCGATGCATGCGCTGCAACCTGACTTCTATTGCGCTGCAGCACTGCAGAAGATAGTCTCTGCTGCCTAAAAGTTCAGCAACGGACCTTCCCATGCTTCAGCCTGCTGGTGACCTCGAAACGCTTCGCAAGCGGTTTTCCTGGACGATTCCCGCCCGCTATAACATTGCCGCCAGTGTCTCCGACCGCTGGGCCACGGAGACACCTGAGGCTCTGGCGATCCGGCATGTCGCTGAGGATGGCAAAGCCGAAAATTGGAGCCATCTGGAGCTGAACCGGGCGGCGAACCGTCTGGCGAATGCGCTGGTGGCCAAGGGGATCGGGCGCGGCGATAGGGTTGCCCTGCTTTTGCCCCAGTGCCCGCAGACGGCAATTGCCCATCTTGCCAGCTACAAGCTCGGCGCCATTGCGGTTCCATTGGCGGCTCTTTTCGGGCTGGAAGCCCTGACCTACCGGTTGTCCAATTCCGGTGCCAAGGCCCTGATCACAGACACGGCGGGCCTCGCCAAGGTTGCCGGGATCCGGGGCGCGCTGCCAGGTCTTGAGCTGCTGATTTCCATCGATGGGCCAGAAGGCGGTGCCGAAGCGTTTGATGCGTTGCTGGAGCAGGCGTCTGACCGCTTCGAGACGCTTCAGACCACGCCGGACGACCCGGCGCTGATGATTTATACCTCCGGAACCACAGGTCAGCCGAAAGGTGTGCTGCATGGGCATCGTGTCCTGCTTGGCCATCTGCCGGGCATCCAGATGTCGCAGAATTTCATGCCTCAGGCGGGCGACTTGATGTGGACACTGTCCGACTGGGCATGGGCTGGCGGGCTGCTGAACGCGCTGTTCCCGGCGCTTCATTGCGGCGTGCCGGTGGTGTCTTTCGCCTCGCGCAAATTCGATCCGGAAAGGGCCTTCCGGCTGATGGCAGACGAGGGCATCCGCAATGCCTTCATTCCGCCAACGGCTTTGAAAATGCTGCGTGCGGTCGACAGCCCGGCCAGCCGTTACGATCTGAAATTGCGCAGTGTCGGATCGGCCGGCGAAGCCCTTGGGCGGGAGACCTATGACTGGTTCCTTGAGGAATTCGGGTTCCACGTCAATGAGTTCTATGGCCAGACCGAGTGCAACGCTGTTCTGGGGTCCTGCAAGAGCGCAGGGATCTCCCGGTCCGGTGCGATCGGGAAGCCGATCCCGGGCCATGAGGTGGCGATTGTCGATGATGCGGGCAATGTGTTGCCGGCGGAAAGCCTTGGCCAGATCGCGGTCAAACGCCCGGATCCGGTGATGTTTCTGGAATATTGGGACAAGCCGCAGGCGACGGCTGAAAAGTTCATCGGCGACTGGATGGTCACAGGCGATCAGGGTGTCATGGATGAGGACGGTTATGTTCATTTCGTCGGGCGTGACGACGATGTGATCACCTCTGCCAGCTACAGAATTGGGCCAGGGGAAATCGAGGACTGCTTGCTGACACACCCGGCGGTGGCTCTCTCGGCTGCCATTGGCAAGCCTGATCCGCTGAGAACCGAAATCGTCAAAGCCTATGTGGTGTTAAAACCGGGGTGCGAAGCCAGTGAGGCCTTGGAGCAGGAGATCCGCGATCACGTCCGCCAGAGGCTCTCGGCACATGAGTATCCGCGGGAGATCGAATTCGTTCGGGATCTACCAATGACCACGACCGGAAAAGTCATCCGGCGGCTACTGCGTGAAAGATCGATCAAAGAGAACGAAGCTGTGGCAGAAGCCTAACCTTTGCGCCGCAAGAGCTTGCGGGCAAACCGCCGCAAGTTCTGGTTCAGAGCCAGATCCAGTGTTGCTGCCTCCTGAAGCATCCGTCCGGAACCTGACCGGGAGCAAAGAAGGGTTCCGTAGCGCATACGCCCGCGCCACAGCGGCTCGATCATCGGATGACCGGGGATGGCCAGAGAATCTCCGCCGCTGATCGAAGGGTCGCTCAAGCTCTGCTCGAAGGCGAAAAGGGTGATCTGGGCCCCCGGAGAATACCGGCCATACTCTTCGTCAAAAGCGATTTTCCAGGAGAATATGCGCCCTGCTTCGCTCAGCAGAACCAGCATGGCGATCGGATGGCCGGATACAGTGATCGAATCGATGCGAACACCATTGTAAGTGGCTCTTTTGGATACCATTTCGCGCGCGAAGGCCGCCGTTTGGTGAGTGCTCAAAAGAGCTGTGCCGTTTTTGCCTTTCCAGCCTGAGGCTTCCAGCTGCAGGAAGTTTTCGAAATGGTGGGGACTATCCTTGCCGCTGTGACTTGCGAATTGAACCTCGCCCAAGGCGGACAGGCGGCGGATCAGCCGGGGAAGTTCCTTGCGGCGTTTGCCGCTGTAGGCTTTCGCGAATTGCCGTTCCCCTTCCTCGCCACTGTCATGAGCGGCCCGGTAGGCCTCCTGGCCGCAATGGACTGTCCAGCCCTCGGCGCTGCGGATGGCTTCGGCAGTGTCACTGTCGAGCGGCATGTAGGGAAAGGCAATCAGAGGCAGACGAGCTGAACGCGCGGCGAGGGACAGAAATGCGGGGACCGTGCCGGCCGGTGCATCGGGAGCGAGCAGTGGAATTCCAAGAGGACCGTATTCTGTTGCCCAGCTCGTTGCGGCCGGTACAGCAAGCCCTTGCTTGCGGCGGGCCATCGGAGCGGCCATCAGCCAGTCCTGGCTTTCCGTCTCGCGGATGACGCAGAGTTGCAGGCCGCTGTGTCCCATGTTGTCCATATAGGGGATGAGAAAATCCGGCGCGAAGAACGGGTTGGGATCGAGAGAGCGAGAGGCGAGCTCATGCCATGATTTCAGATGGTTCTGCGCTGCCAGCGGGTCAAGTAAAAGTGCTTGCAGCCCGTTGTTCTCCTCCGCTGCTGACAAGGCATGTCGGGCGGCGGGGAAGGTCACTGGCCAGTCCCTTTCTGCTGTAGCGGAAAGGAGAAAATGAATGTCCGGACCTGCAGTTTCTTATGGGCCGTGTGTGCCAGGCGGGCCGCCTCGAAGACGATGGACAGACTTGTTGCCAGAGCAGCGCCCATCAGACCCAGCTGCGGAATAAGTATGAGGTTCAAAACGACGTTGATGACAAAGGTTGAAGCGTAAATGGTGGCGCAGCTTTTCTGATGGCCGGTCATCGACAACAGGGCATCCACGGGGCCGACGGAGGCCCGCACCAGGACGCCGAGGAGCAGAACGGCGATCAGGGAGTAACCGGCATCAAATCCCTTGCCGAACAGGCCAAGCAGCAGCGGTGCGATCATTAGGAGGCCAATGCCAGCTGCCAGCGATGGCCAGAATGTCCAGACTGTGGCCCGCCGGGTGTAGTCTGCCAGACCTTCAGGATCGTCTGCGTGGATGAAGCCGGAGAACCGGTGTGCGGACGCTGCCCTGACGGCAAAATAGACGAAATGTACCAGGGCCAGGGTCTTGGAAGCCGCAAAATAGACAGCGACTTCTCCGGGCGTATGCCAGAAGCTGACCATGATGACGTCGGCACTGGTGATCAGTTGCAGGAACCCTTCGACCAGCAGCATGGGCATGGAAATGGCCAGCCAGCCTTGCAGTTCAATCGTCCTGGGGCCTGATCCTGTCTGTTTTGCGATGCGTTTGTTGAGTGTGAACAGCTGATAGAGCGCCACCAGCCATGTCGCCGCGATGGCGGCTGCGGCTGCTGTCATGGCGGTCGCGGGCTGACCGGCGAGAAGCAGCAGGAGCACAAGCCCGATAATGGCGAGAGGCCGCCAGATATAGGTGGGCAGCATCGCGAGGGACGGCCAGTCGTAACTGCGGGCGATGCCATCCTGAACACCGCCAAGTGCGAACAGGGGAAGGGTGAGAAAAATGAGGCTGAGCGGCCAGATATAATAGGGTTCGATGAGAGGCCGCAGCAGCCAGACTGTCAGCAGGCCAAGCCCTGCCAAAAAGGTTCCGGCAATCAGGGCGCTCAAGCGGCTGGCCAGCAGGAAGCCGCGCAAATGGGGCAGGTCACCAGCTTGGGTGTACTGCGGAATAAAGCGGTTGGACGATGACGAAAACCCGATGCAGGCAAAGATGCCAAGCACAATGATCACTGTCCACGCCACGGAGTAGATTCCGTATTCATGCGCGCCCATCCAGCGGGCCAGCAGGATCTGGGACAGATAGGCAAGCCCTGCTCCGAAGACCCGGATGGCAAAGGTGAACAAGGCCATGCGGGAGGCTCCGCCCTCCAGCAAAGAGCGGGCGCGGTCGATCATGGAAGCAAGCGGTTGAAACCCCGCGTGGCGCTGCAGGCGCTGTGTCCATGTTCCGGCGAAAAGACGCAATCTAAAATGTCCCCAAATCAAACTCTGGGTATTTATGACATGAGGGGCTTAAGAATCTGTGGCCTTACGGGTTTTTGCTACCGCCGGAGCGGTTTTGCTTTTCACGATGTTGTTATTGGCGCATATCCTGGAAGCCTCTTTTCGCAAATGCCTGGGGTGTTTTGACGCGTGCGGCCAGCACGTGTTGACCTTTCCGGGCGCGGGCGATATCTAGATTAGAACGATTCTAAAAAGGTTTTTGACATGCTGTCTCGTCTGTTTGGCAATGCAAAGCGTTCTTTCGAGTCTCTGAGCGAACAAGAAATTCTGGCGCTGGCCATTTCGTCGGAAGAAGACGACGCCCGGATTTATCTGGCTTATGCCGACACGTTGAGGGACCAGTATCCTCAATCGGCCAAAGTGTTCGAGGATATGGCGGCGGTGGAGAATGAGCATCGTCAGATGCTCATCGATATGCATGCAAGCCGCTTCGGGTCCCGAATCCCGCTGATCCGGCGCGAGCATGTGCGCGGGGTTTTACGAGCGTCAGCCGGACTGGCTGATGCATACGAAGTCGCTGGAAAGCATTTCCGAGGCAGCGGAACAGATGGAAGCGCAGGCCTACCGTTTTTATACGGAGGCGATGAAGCGGGTTTCTGATGCCGGTACGCGCAAGCTTCTGGGGGATCTGGCGCTCGCGGAGCAAGGCCACGAGGAAACGGCGCGCAGGCTGGACAGTCAGCACCGGCCGGAGGACGTCAAGGAGGAAGAAGCCGAAACGGCGCGCCGCCAGTTCATCCTGACTTATGTGCAGCCAGGTCTTGCAGGGTTGATGGATGGGTCCGTGTCCACGCTGGCGCCGATCTTCGCGGCGGCCTTCGCAACGCAGGACACCTGGCAGACCTTTCTCGTCGGTCTCTCGGCCTCTGTCGGGGCAGGGATTTCCATGGGCTTCACGGAAGCGGCTCACGATGATGGCAAATTGTCCGGACGCGGTTCCCCGGTGAAGCGCGGTTTGGCATCCGGAATCATGACCGCGCTGGGCGGGCTTGGGCATGCGGTGCCTTATCTCATCCCGCACTTCATGACGGCGACCGTGACGGCCATGATCATTGTTTTCTTTGAGCTTTGGGCGATCGCCTTCATTCAGAACAAATATATGGAAACGCCTTTCCTGCGGGCGGCCTTCCAGGTGGTTCTCGGCGGCGGACTGGTGCTTGCCGCGGGGATCCTGATCGGCAACGCCTGACACAGGCATCTGACGATTTCAGAGAAAAGCCCCGGCATCTGATGTGCCGGGGCTTTTCTGTTGCCCGGGCACTCTTGTGAAACTTGCCACTTGACTCTTTGCCCCAGCTCCGGAATCTATAAGAACAAATAGAGAACAAAATGACTGGCCAGGAGCTGGTGCTGTTGTGCGAAAAGCCCGCGACCCCATAACGGATCTTTCCGAACTGCGCCGCCGTATCGCGGCAATCGAAGGATGCCTCCCTTCGCAAACGCAGTTCGAGCCGTCCCCCGCTTCCGCCGCCAGGGAGCGGGGGACGGAAAACAACATGGACGATGTTCGTGTGGTGAAGTCCCAGCCGCGCGAGAGATTGAGCCTGGGGTTGCCGGATCTCGACAGGCTGTTTGCCCGCGAAGGGCTGGCGTCGGGTGCCTTGCATGAGATTGTCAGTGCTCAGTCCCGGGATGGCGGTGCCTTGTCGGGGTTCGCCTGCGCGCTTCTGGCGCGGGTGATGCAGGTTCGTGCCGGTGCCGTCTTATGGGTGCTCGACCCGGCTGTCCGGCGGGAGGCGGGCCAGTTTTATGGAGCGGGGCTGGCTGCTTTCGGCATCGATCCATCGCGGATTGTGCTTGTTCTGCCCCGGCAGATCGAGGAGCTGCTGTGGGTGATGGAGGAAGGCGCGCGCTGCGAGGCGCTTGCCGGAGTTGTTGCCGAGGTTCAGGGCGGAGGGCTGAAAGCACTGGACCTGACGGCAACCCGGCGTCTGGCATTGAGAGCCGGGATTGGCGGCGTGCCGGCGTTTCTCTTGCGGCATGGGGCGCACCTGGAGCCGACAGCGGCGATGACCCGCTGGTGTGTTGCTCCAAGACCGTCATTCGTGCCGGATCTTTTGAAGGCGGGGCCGCATGACGGCCTGGGGCGCTGCGGGTGGCATGTGGAACTGACGCGCAACCGTGACGGCCAACCTGGCCGCGCTGATCTGGAGTGGAACCATGAGACACGGAGTTTTGCCGCGCCAGCGCGTTCTCTCGCTCTGGTTTCCGGATCTGCCCTGCGACAGGGTGCTGCGCCGGGCTCGACCGGCAAAGTCGTCGCCTTCCCCGGCTGAGAACGCAGCGCCGGGGACGGCAGGCCCCCTGCTGGTCATCACGGCCAGGCAGCGCAATGCGCAAAGGATCGTTTCGCTGACAGAAGCCGCGCGGCAGGCGGGTATCCGGCGCGGCGAGGCTTTGGCGGATGCGCGGGCCCGGGTGCCGGGCCTTCAGGCCGAAGAAGCGGAGCCGGAGGAAGACCGGAAATTCCTCAAGGCGATTGCCGACTGGTGCGACCGTTACACACCTCTTGTCGCCCTGGATGGAGCCGCGGGGCTATTCCTCGATATTACCGGCTGTGCGCATCTGCTGGGAGGCGAGAAGGCTTTGCTGGGGGACGTTTTGGGGCGTTTGAATGCGCAAGGGCTTACGGCTTGCGGCGCGGTCGCCGACACGCCGGGGGCCGCGTGGGCGGTTGCCCGTTATGGCGAGGACCAGGTGGTCGCTCCGGGAGAGCAGAGGCAGGCCTTGTCGGGTCTGCCCGTCGCGGCTCTGCGGCTGGAAACGGAAACCGTCAACGGGCTGGGCAGGGTTGGCCTGACCCATATCGGTGAGATCGCCGGGCGCCCGAGGGCCCCGCTTGCCAATCGGTTTGGCCGCGAATTGGTGCTCCGTCTCGATCAGGCATTCGGCCTGGAAGGCGAACCGATTACGCCGCGTTTCAAGACGCCGCTGATCCTGGCCGAGCGGCGCTTTTTTGAGCCCATCGGTCTTATCGAGGATATCAAGGCGGTGATCCTGTCGCTGGCCGGTCAGCTCGCCGGTGCGCTGGAACGGCGGGTGGAAGGCGGGCGGGTCTTTGAGCTGTCTTTGTTCCGGGTTGATGGAGTGACCCGGAGAACCGTGGTCGGCACCAGCCGCCCTTTGCGGGATCCACCGCGCGTTTTGGCCTT
>JBNKOQ010000124.1:0-8893 GCA_050294735.1 Roseibium sp.
AAGGAGGTGGACCACCTCAATTGGGTGGGCAAGGTCAATGCCCTGCTCAACGACGACAGCGTCACCCAACTGGAGGTTCGTCAATGTCCGGCCGGTTATACCAGACGTGATGCGAATGGCTTCCGGCGCGACAGCCAGTTTTTGTATCCGGTCGAGTACGCCGATCCGGTCCAGAACGTGGGCCGCATTGGGCGAGATCTGCAGTCCCGCCCCGACTTCGGAGAGGACATCAGACCGTTCGAGAACATCGACCGCATACCCGGCCTGAGCCAGTGTCAAAGCCGCAGTCAGCCCAGCGATCCCTCCGCCGGCGATGACAATTTTCTGCGGTTGGGCTTCGCGTTGGGTCATGGGTCCTGCGGATTTAGGCGGCTTCCGGGGTCCAAACGCAATCTGCCGGAGACGATTCGTTTGCGCTCAAGGTTCCGTCGTACTTGTAAAGCGTTGAGCAATAAGGACAGACGATTTCGTTTTCATCGCCGAGATCAAGGAAAACATGCGGATGATCGAAGGGCGGATTAGCCCCAATGCACATGAATTCGCGAGCACCGATTGCAACCGAGTCGTGACCGCTTGCATTCTGGAAATGCGGGACAATGTGATCCGCCATGAGTCCAATCCATTCCGTCAATGTTTATCTTTGGCGGGACAATACCCATTTGCATGGCCGTTGGGTAGGGGGAAGGCCAAAGGATCCACGGACCTCATTGTCGCGGGGCTGCCTGTTGTTCAAAGGTTGTTTTCGTCTGTCGTATTTTTGGTGCTTTGCAATCGGGTTGAGATGCCTGCCATGGCAATTGAATCCTGCGCCGCTTCAAAATTTGTGTCTTTCCCTCAATCGCCCTAAAGTGGCCTGACACATTGGTTTCCGTTTACGTAAGAGTTAAGAAAAGCGCATGCCGACATTTCACAAGGACGGGGTTGACGTTGCTTATCTGGATGAAGGTGAGGGAGATCCGATCCTTCTTATTCACGGATTTGCCTCCAACAAGACGATCAATTGGGAATATCCTGGTTGGGTGGATCTGCTGGTCAAGGATGGACGGCGGGTCATCGCACTCGACAACCGTGGCCATGGCGAGAGCTCGAAGTTCTACGATCCGGAGGCTTATGGCGCTCCGGTGATGGCCGAAGACGCGCGCCGGTTACTCGATCACCTTGGGATCAAAGAGACCGACGTGATGGGCTATTCGATGGGAGCCCGCATATCTGCCTTCTTGACCCTCAATCATCCGGATCGGGTCAAGCGGGTCATTTTCGGTGGACTGGGTTATGGCATGGTTTCTGGTGTCGGTGATCCGGAACCGATTGCCGCAGGCCTTGAGGCGGAGCGGCTGCAGGATGTTACTGACAGAACCGGTCGGGCCTTCCGGGCGTTCGCCGAGCAGACCAAATCCGACCGTCTGGCTCTGGCTGCCTGCATGCGCTCCTCCCGGCAGAAAATCTCGGAGGAAGATGTGGCACGGATCAAGCGTCCGGCACTGGTGGCCGTGGGGACAAAGGATGACATCGCCGGATCTCCCGAAAAGCTGGCCAATCTGATGCAGGATGCGCGGGTTCTTGAGATTCCCGGCCGCGATCACATGGTGGCTGTGGGAGACAAGGTCTACAAAAAGGGCGTTCTGGAATTCCTCAACGGTGAAATGTCATGACCGCGCTGGTGACTTTCGCTGGGGCTGAGGCCAATCGTATCGTCGGCAAGCGGTTTGGCACGGCCGGCCGGCCGGTCGTTATGCTTCACGGCGGCGGCCAGACCCGTCATTCCTGGGACACTGCCGCTGACAGGATCGCCGCGCTTGGCCATGTGGTCTATTGCCTGGATCAGCGCGGTCACGGCGAAAGTGACTGGGTGAACTCCGGCCAATACGCATTTTCCGATTTCGCGGCGGATCTTTGTGCCGTGTCGGATGCGGTTTTCACTGAAACCGGGGAGCGTCCTGTCGTGGTTGGCGCTTCTCTTGGCGGTCTCGCTGCGATGCTGGCGGAAGGGGATGTTGCCCCCGGATGTCTGGCTGCCTTGGTTCTGGTTGATGTGACGCCCCGGATGGACAGGAACGGAGTGGCAAAGATCCTTGGCTTCATGGGGGACCGGATCGAGGAGGGGTTCGCCAGTGTCGAAGAGGCGGCGGACGCCATAGCCGCATATTTGCCCAACCGTAAGCGGCCCGACAATCTGTCGGGACTGTCCAAGAACCTGCGTCAGCATGAAGATGGCCGTTTCCGGTGGCACTGGGATCCGAAGTTCATCGCATCGAAGCATGCCTCTGACGGCAATGCGGTGATGATCGAAACGGAACTCGTTGCGGCGGCGCGGAAGCTGACTGTGCCCGTTCTGCTTGTCCGGGGAAGGAACTCAGAGCTTGTGTCCGAAGCGCATGCGGCCGAGTTCAAGACCTTGGTACCCCATTCGGAATTCGTCGATATTCAGGGTGCCGGACACATGGTGGCAGGTGACAGAAACGATGTTTTTGCCGAGGCTGTGGAGCAGTTTCTAATGCGGCTTTCGGAAAGCGAGAATGCCTGATTATCTCTTATCACCAACAGCTTATACTATTTTGTTTCACTTGATAATATGGTTCAATTCCGTCAAGTGACCCTGACTTGAGGATTTGCCAAAACGCGAGTCATTTCAGGAATATTGTCAAAACTGCTCACGTGCTGATTCACGTTCCGCTGAAGGCCGGCTGACGTTTTTCCAGAAAGGCATTTCGCCCTTCTGCAAAGTCATGGCTGTCGAAACAGGCTTCCGCCGCATTTGCTGCCTTGGTCAACTCGCTTATGGGGCTGCCAGCAGCTATGGCGTTGATTGCCAGCTTTGCCGCTTTCTGTGTCAGTGGAGCGTTGCCCGCTAACGTCGCGCAGAGCGCGTGTGTTCTGGTTTCCAGCCCTGATGCTTCGGTGACTTCTCCAATCAGCCCCAGTCTGAGTGCCTCTTCCACGCCAATGCGTTCTGCTGTGAAGAGCAGCCTTTTGGCAGTGGCGGTGCCCACAGCTTCCACGATGTCGCTGATGGCGCCGAGCGGATAGGCAATGCCGAGCTTGGCAGCCGGAATGCCAAAGATGCTGTCGTCCGCCGCTATCCGGATATCGCAGGCAAGGGCAATGCCGAGGCCGCCTCCAAGGCAATATCCGCGAACCATGGCAATCGTTGGTTTGGGCGCCTGCTTCAGAACTTTGAAGGCGGCCACATTGATTGCGTCATAGGCTTTGGCTGAAGACGCGCTGGAGCGGGTTTTCTCAAATTCGGAGATGTCAGCGCCCGCGACGAAATACTTGTCTCCAGCGCCTCTAACAGCGATAACGCGGACTGCCGGGTCGTCGCTCAACTGTGCAACAGCCTTTGGCATGTCTTTCCACATGGCGAGAGAAAGCGCGTTGCGCTTGGCTTCATTGTCGATGACCAGCCAGCCGACGGGACCGTCGACAATGGTCCTAATTGTGCCGGGTTGCACGGGACTGTTAGTGTTCACGAGGTGTCTCCGGGGACTGGCTTTGCGATGACGGGCAGGAAATTTGTAAACCAAAGCAAATCAGTTCATCGCGGAATGGGCAAGTTTGACTTTGGAATTAGACCAAAGCCTCCTATCTTAGGTAGCTGAAACGGTCGGCTTGAAAAGGAGACAGGCCATGCCTAATTCGACACGCCGCCAGAGCGCGGCCAATTTGGCGCAGCATGATCCGGTCTGGCGTCAGCTTAGACAGGAAGCCGAGGCTATGGTCACGGCAGAGCCTGCCTTGTCGTCCTTTGTTTATGAAACGGTCCTGAACCACGACACGTTGGAAGAGGCTCTGGTGCATCGCCTCGGTGACCGGCTGGGCCGTGATATTGTGTCTGCCTCGATGATTCGCCAGACCTATCTGGAGGCTTTGTCGTCCGAACCGGTTTTGGCGGAGATTTTCCGTGTCGACATGGTCGCTGTCTACGACCGCGACCCGGTGTGCAGCCGGCTGCTGGAACCGGTGCTGTATTTCAAGGGATTTCATGCCCTGCAGACACATCGCCTTGCGAATTGGCTCTGGCGGCAGGGCAGGCATGATTTTGCGCTCTATCTGCAAAGCCGGTCTTCGGAAGTCTTCCAAGTCGACATTCATCCGGCAGTGCCGGTTGGACGGGGTATCTTCTTTGATCATGGGACTGGGCTGGTGGTCGGCGCGACAGCGACAATCGGCGATGATGTCTCGATTCTGCAGGGTGTCACCCTTGGCGGAACCGGCAAGGAAGACGGAGACCGCCACCCGAAGATACAAAACGGTGTGTTGATCGGAGCGGGAGCCAAAATTCTCGGAAACCTGCATATCGGGCACTGTTCGCGTATCGCTGCCGGATCTGTGGTGTTGACGGATGTGCCACCGAATACGACCGTCGCAGGCGTTCCCGCCCGTATCGTCGGCAAGGCAGGGTGCTCGGAACCTGCGCGCTCCATGAACCAGCTTCTGGCCCGCGATAGCGTCGAGCCGATGGACGAAAGCGGCGAGGAAGACGGGGAAAGCTAATCTGGGCTGTTGGCATGCGGCCTGATTGTTGTAGGGTCCGCGGCCATAGGACATTCACGACCAAATTGGAGTGAGCACGTGAAACCCGACGAAATCAAAAAGCTTGAAGCTTATCTGCGCAAGAAGTTCGAGCTGGACAGCATTCAGGTGAAGGCACGTCCGCGCAAGGATGACAGTGCCGAAGTTTACATCGGCGAGGAATTCATCGGAGTGATCTATCGCGACGATGAGGACGACGATCTCAGCTGGAATTTTCAGATGGCAATTCTGGAGTTTGATCTGGAAGAAGCTTGAGTTTCACGTCAAGCTTAAAGCCGGAATATCTTTAAAGAGCCTGGCACCTTATGGTGCCGGGCCTTTTTGTTTCAAAGCAGCTTTGGCGTTATTTATTTGGCGATTGACTTGATCAGGTCGTTGACCCGGCGGTCGAGGCGGCCCCAGTTCGCCAGCAGGCTGCGTTTGAACCGGTAGCTCACTGCAAGGGTCTTGGAGATGCGTGCTTCCCGCGTGCATGTGGCTGCTGTGTCTGCTGCCTTGCGGCAGCGGGCAATAAATCCGTTTTTGCGGCCGGGCTCATACACGATCTGATCAGTCTTCAAGGCGACCGGAGAGGATAGGGTCAGGACTTTAAGTCCTGCGGGGCCTTCGCTTGCCGGGCCACGCGCCAGCCGCCGGTAGACTGTGTCGAGACGGTCCCGCATGGTTTCTCCACCATCATTGCGGGTGATATCGATCAGAATCAGGTTGGCGTTCGATTTCCGGGAAGAGGACTGCGCCGCTCTCTGCTGGTGAAAGCCGCTCATCGAGGGCCAGAGTGCGTCGAGTTGCAGGGTGTTGGTCTCAGAACGTCCAGACAGCAGGGAGAACTTTGACTGCGCACGCATGAGGCTGGGCGGGATCAGGAAGTTCTGACCGCCGACTTGAGCTGATACCAGCTCTGGAGCATCCATCCACAAGACTTCGCTTCGCCAATAACCGGACCAGCGAGCCCCGATATAGGCCATATACACCAAGGTCATCGCGGTAATGGCAATGGTCAAAAGGGTGAAATGGAACGGCCTCATCCCGCTGGCGCGCGGTAACTCGATCAGGATCATGACAGGGCCCCGCAACGCAGCGTCTCAGGGGTGTACAAAATCCCGCACCTGTCCCGCAGAGACACGTCTGTCTCGATTTGGGATTTACGGCTCGGCTGCATGTGTCGCATTCGCAAGGGTTTCTGTCATGTTGATGCCGGATCGAAAACGGCACGATGTTTGCTCTTGACCCTTTGAGTTTCTTAAAGCAGCTTTTGCCCCGAAGGGTTAACGAAAGGTTAATATTGTGTTGTCCGAGCTTTTCGTCGCGTTCTACATCGGCTGCGCGGGCTTCGTTGCCGCCGGCATAATTGGCAGCTTTTATCAGCTTTTGACCAATCAGCCGCCGCGTTTCAATATAGCAGTTGAAAGTCTCCTGGGAGCGATTGCTGCTGTTGGAGTCTGCCTCCTGGCGGGGCCTTTCATCATTATGAGAAACGCTATTCGAGGGCGGCGAATCGAAGGCCGGCCATTGGGATGGCTTGTCGCTTCGTCTACGATTGCCGGAATGTGGAGCCTGTGTTCAGGACTCTTCGTCATGCATTTCGCCCTTGCATTGGTGGCGACGTTTTAGGGGAGCGGAACGTGACAGTGTACGAACTGGATGGAATAGCGCCCGTCTTTGCAATTGAAGAACGTTGCTGGATAGCACCCAACGCCAGTGTTATTGGCAAAGTGCGCCTGGAGGAAGATGCGAGCGTTTGGTTCAACGCTGTTCTTCGAGGAGACAACGAGCTTATCCATCTCGGTGCACGGTCGAATATTCAGGATGGCTGCGTGTGCCATACGGATATGGGATATCCGCTGACCATCGGAGCAGATTGCACGATCGGCCACAAGGCGATCCTGCACGGATGCACGATTGGGGCAAATTCGCTGATTGGGATGGGGGCAACCGTCCTGAACGGAGCGGTTATCGGCTCCAACTGCATCGTTGGAGCGAATGCGCTGATCCCCGAGGGGAAGGAGATCCCTGACAATTCCCTGGTGGTTGGGGTGCCCGGCAAGATTATTCGCCAGCTGGATGATGAAGCCGCCGCCGGAATTACAAAATCTGCCGCGGGATATGTCCGGAACTGGCAACGTTTCCGGGCCGGTTTGAAGGCAATCTGAGTGTAAAGAACTGACTGACCCTACCTTGACGACAAAAGGCGGGAGCCGGCCTGCGGGGGCGGGCCGACTCCCTGGATCCGGTCGTGGTAGGGATGGGGAGGGTGGGGACGCGACCGGATCTTCCCGTTTGCCCCGGAGGGCAATTCCCTAATCCAATTTCTTCTAGTTTCCGATGCTGCCCACTGCGGTGACGCGGGTATCGGAGATGCCTGTCCATTTCGCGGGTTCCCGTGTGGACTGGCGCTTGATGTAGCGATAAGGCGTCGAATACCAGGGCAGGACGGCCTCAATCTGGTTGTCGAGGATCATGTCGCCTTGGTCCGTGCGGACTGTCAGCACAGCATGCCCGGCGTTTTTGATGTCTTTTGCGACGGTTATCAGGAGCGCGCTTTGCGGCCAGCCTGCGGCCAGAAGCTCACGCTGTTTCTCAAGGACGTATTCCTCGCAGTCTCCTGCACCGCCACGTGGGTAGGTCCAGTATTCCAGTTTCCCGAAAAGTTGCTCGTCCGTCATCGGCTTGATTGCCCGATTGACCCTGTTATTCAGCTCAATGAGCTCCTGCCAGCGTGCTTCTGTCAGTTTGACCACGACAGGAGATCCGTTTTGACCTCTGCATGCCCTGCTGTTTTCCTTGCAGAACTGCACGTGCCCCAAAGGTGCTTTGACGGTGTTTCCCATCGCCATGAACCGTGTCGGAGCCGCTTCGGAAAAGCTTGCAGCGGAAAAAGTGAACGCAGTTGCCAGTGTGAGTAAGGTAGTTAAATTTCGTAATTTCATTGTATTGCCCTCCCCAAGGCTGGCAATACATTTTCACATACGCTTTTATTACTCGATAATTCGATAGATATGAGTTGATCATTACTTTAAGAAAATTGTATTTTATCTTTAATTAGTTTTTATATTACTTTAAATAAACTTTGAGGAGAGGTTTATTAAAATTTGATTGATCCTCTGCAAACTCATGGAAAATATAGCGAAAATCGTTATTTCGGGTGTCAGGAACATGCCGGGAAATAGCGTGTTTTTCCGAGCAACTCCGGAATTCAAGATGCTGCTGGAGAGGTTTTCCAGGGCGAAAAAAATCAAAAAAAATGCAAAGAGACGTAGGGGAGGGAGCGTCTGCCCGCTGTGCAAGCGGTCAGGGGAATATTCACTGGCCTATCGGATGGTTGCGGTCGTGGTGCAGGCAAGGGGGCTCAGCTTCACTGCGTGCAAAGCGATACCTTGATAGGAGCTGCGCTTGAAGGCGTACTGTGGGCAGAGGCAGGACTGTTTTGAGACGTGTGGAAAGATCTCACGCGGTTCCGAAAACGGCACGTTGGGAATTGGTGAGAACCAGCTTCCTGGACGGGAGCTGAACTGGCGCTAGGCTTCGCCGCTATCGGTGGTAATGTGGTGCTCTAGGAGTTCCCGGTTCTGGATCGCAGCGAATTCGACGGCGATACCGCCTTCGATCTGGCGTACGACACGGGCACGCATCTTGCCGAGAGCAATGCTTTCGCCCATTTCGGGAACGATGTCCGTCGCAAGCGCTGCCCCGGACAAGGAAACGTCGATAATCCGGCACATGTGTTCGGAACCGTCGGCCAGAACTATTTTTGTAATCGGGTTTTTCGGGACAAAACGATCGTGGCGGCGGTCTTCGGGAAGATTGAGCTCATCCCTGTTGGCCAGCCAGGTGAGAATATTCGCGATTTTGTCACGCTTGCGGGCGGTATTGTTCAATTTGACCGCGAACCCGCCATCGATAATTCGTGCAATTTTGCCTTCGACACGGCTGATGTGATCGAGATAGGCAACCACGCGTTCGCCGACTTCGCCGGAAACCGGGGTTATCAAGGCCATGCCGCCCGGTGACATATCGATCACCTGGCACGGATACTCCCGACGGTCTTCAAGCATGAAGCGGCCAAGAATATTAACGTTGACACGATGATGCTTTCGCCGATCGGCGGCATGAAGCAATTTGCTACCATCTGTTGCAGTCGCCAAGCCGGCAGTCATGCCTGTTCATCCGTTTGCCCGAGTGCATCGCACACTTGTCCCTAGGCTGTGCAGTTTAGGGATGCCAGGTTAATGATCAGTAATGCTACCAAGATAATTCAATCAGGATTTGCCGCCTTCAATAACCGTGAGATGCCCGACACGGCGCTCAGCGCCATGAGACAGCGATTGCATTGCGCCTACGGGCATCGGCATGCTTTCAGCGG
>JBNKOQ010000125.1:0-8856 GCA_050294735.1 Roseibium sp.
GAGGCCGGGAAATTTCCCGGCGAAACGGCGCCGTTTTAGCAGGCCAGCCTCGTCATTGAAACACTTATAAGGCCATGACCTTGAAGAAGCCTTGCCGATCAGTGCGATTGCCGCTGGCTGCTGCGGGTGACAGATGATAGGATTATCACATTCGCCACAATTGAACATCCATCCGTCCCCGCCCATTGCGCCGACCCAAGAGGCTGCCCCATGTCCACTGCCGCGGTAAAAACCATGTCTTCTGCTGTCAGCCCTTTCAAACCGCAAACAGCAACCGACCGCCTGATAATGGGGCTCGATGTCCCCACCTGCGAGGAAGCGCAGGCGCTTGTAGAGGCCACAAAGGGCGATGTCGGAGTCTATAAAATCGGCATGGAATTGCAGTTCGCGGGTGGTCTGGAGCTGGCCCGGCAACTGGCAAGCGAGGGTCACAAGATCTTTCTCGACGTCAAATTGCATGACATCGACAACACGATCCTCAGAGCCGTGAAGAATGTCGCCAAGATGGGCGTCACCTTCATGACCCTGCACGCCTATCCGAAGACGATGCGGGCAGCCGTTCAGGGCCTGAAGGAAGAGGGTATTGATAATCTCTGCCTGCTGGGTGTCACTGTGCTGACGTCCATGGATGACGATGACCTGCACGCCGCAGGCTACCGGGGCCGCGTTGCAGAGCTGGTCGGAAAGCGGGCGGAAGATGCAAGAGCCGCAGGCATGGGCGGCATCGTTTGCGCAGCGACGGAAGCCCCCGCGATGAAACACATTCTTGGCGACGAACTGGTGATGGTCACCCCTGGCATCCGCCCGGCCGGACAGGCAGCAGGCGACCAGAAACGGGTGATGACCCCGGCAGACGCAATCAGCGCAGGCAGTGATTATCTCGTCGTCGGGCGCCCGCTGAACCAGGCCGCAGATCCCCGCGCGGCTGCAAAAGCCATTGTCGCGGAGATCGAGGCAGCGCTTTAGGGACTCTTAGGCTACCGCGCCTTTGCCGTTAACCTGGGAGCGCAGCACCATGCCATAGAGATCGCGCGGATCATCCGGGTCCGCGAGCAGGTCAAGCTTTTCAAAATAACCGGTCTTAGGCAGGAGATCCCGGACAAAACGCAGGGCCGCAAAATCCTCGATGGCGAATCCGACGCTGTCGAACAGGGTGATTTGATGCTCGGATGTCCGGCCCGGCACTTTGCCGGTATAGACCTGCCAGAGCTCCGTCACCTCGTGATCCTCGGCGAGCTGCTGCAACTCGCCTTCAATCCGTGTCTGCGCGGGGAACTCCACGAAAATATCCGAACGCAGCAGGATGTCCTTGTGCAGTTCGGTCTTGCCCGGGCAATCCCCGCCAACGGCATTGATATGAACCCCCGGGCCAACCATGTTGTCGGTCAGGATCGTCGCAGATTTCTTGTCCGCAGTGACCGTCGTGATGATTTCAGCCCCTTCAATAGCCTCTTCCGGAGACTTGCAGATCGTCACATCGAGCCCCGCCCCGGCAAGATTGCGCGCCAGACGGATGCTGGCGTTGGGGTCCAGATCATAGGCGCGGATATCTGTGATGCCGACCAGCGCTTTGAACCCAAGACACTGAAAATCCGACTGGGCGCCATTGCCGATAATCGCCATGGTCCTGGCTCTTTTTGGAGCCAGATACTTCGCCGCCAAGGCTGAATTTGCAGCGGTTCGAAGAGCCGTCAGAATGGTCATCTCGGTGAAAAGCACGGGATAGCCGTTTGTCAGATCGGCGAGTACTCCAAAACCGGTCACTGTCTGCCGGCCGTTGCTGGTGTTTCCCGGATGGCCGTTGACGTACTTGAAGCCGAACGTCTCGCCATCGCTGGTCGGCATCAGTTCAATAACACCCTGAGGCGCATGAGCCGGAATACGGGCCTTCTTGTCGAAGCTTTCCCAGCGCCTGAAATCAGCTTCGATATAATCGGCCAGACCGCAAATGAAGGCTTCAACACCGACGCTGGCCACATTCTTCATCATATCGTCGACACTAACGAAGGGGACATAAGCGAGTTCGGAAGGGGACAGACTTAGGGTTTTTGCGGTCATGAATTCTAACTCCGGGTCAAAAGCTTCTTGTCGGACGGTCGAACACGCGGCGGCCAAACAGCGAACCGGCGAGGTCAACCATGACCCGGGCCGTCCGCCCGCGATCATCGAGAAAGGGATTGAGTTCAACCAGATCGAGAGAGGTGACGAGCCCGCTGTCATGCAGCATCTCCATCACCAAATGGGCCTCGCGGAAGGTTGCCCCTCCCGGAACCGTCGTGCCGACAGCCGGTGCGATCTCCGGATCGAGAAAGTCAACGTCGAGACTGACGTGCAGCAGCCCGTTCTTGGCTTTCACCCGTTCAAGAAAGGCAGCAACGAGGGGCCCTATGCCGTTCTCATCGATCGTGCGCATGTCGGAGACACCGACATGATGCCGGATCAGCAGGGCGCGCTCCTCCGGATCGATAGACCGCACACCGACAATCTCGACGTTCTCCGGCGGAACGGGATGTTCCAGGCGGGTTCCCAAAAAACCGTCGAACCCCGGCAATCCGCAGGCAAATGCCAAGGGCGTGCCGTGCAGGTTGCCGCTTTCGGTGGTTTCCAGCGTGTTGAAGTCGGAATGCGCATCAAGCCACAGGACAAAAAGCGGACGGTCAAGGCCATGGGCCGCAGCGGCATGCCCAGAAACGGTTCCCGCTGCCAGTGTGTGATCTCCGCCCATATAGATCGGAACAACCGGCTCTGAGCCGAGATTTTTGGCGCAGGCGTTGAGTGTACGGATCCAGCCGGCCACCTCGGCGAAATTCTTGAGACCCGGTTCTGGAAGCTCCAGGGACCCAACCGGCTCCGGTTTCAAATTCCCCAGATCGCGTACCGAATAGCCAAGGTCCCGTAATGTTTCATTCAAGCCTGCTGTGCGGAAAGCATCCGGGCCCATGACACAGCCACGGCGCCCGGCACCTGCTTCGATAGGAACTCCGACCAAAACGATATCCCTGAACGCCACAGTTGCCTCTTTCGCTGAAACTCAAACCATGCCGTTCAGGATGACGGCCACTGATGGCGGAGTAAATCCGGTGAGTTGATCATTTAGGCGATATAATTTATCATAATGGCATTTCTAATTTCTCATATTGGTCACTCTAATGGATGATATGGACCTTCAACTGATCTCGGCCCTAAGGTCTGATGGACGCCGATCCATCTCCGATCTGGCCAGTGATCTGAAAATATCCCGGGCCACCGTGCGAGCCCGGATGGAGAAACTTCAGGCTTCTGGCGAGATCCTCGGATTTACCGCGGTTTTGCGTGACGACTGGCGGGATCTGCCAATCCGGGCAGTAACATTGGTGGGGGTTGCCGGCAGAAAGACAGAGGATGCGATCCACCGGCTGTCAGCTTTGACGGAAGTCCGCGCCATTCATTCGACCAACGGGAAATGGGACCTGGTTCTCGACATCGCGACGCGGGACCTTGCCGCTTTCGATGACGTTCTCAACCGGATCCGGCTAATCGAGGGGATTTCGGGAACGGAAACCAATCTGCTGCTGTCGACCCGCAAGGGCCCCGCCGTACCAGCCGCTGACTTCGCCACTTAACCCGCTGCCGCGTTCCGCTCGCAAATCGGGTAGCGGAAGACCGGGCAGTGGCCTAGGCTCGAGAGCTATCAAACGAAACTATGCAGATGCACGAAGCCATGACCAAGTCACTCGATCTCGCAAGCCTGGTTCCCAAAGCGCAGCCGATTTCCGTCGGGGCGGAAGCTGAGGAAGATTACCGTGTTGTGCGCCAGACCCTGGAGCGCATCACGATGAGCTGGCGGGAACAGCCAAGCCTGGAGCAGCTGGCGAAGGAGGTGGGACTTCAACCCATTCAGCTTCAGCGTGTTTTTTCGCGCTGGGCCGGCTTGACGCCGAAACAATTTCTCCAGGCCATCACGCTGGACCACGCCAAGGCGCTTTTACGCGATGCCGCGAGTGTTCTGGATGCCAGTTATGAAGTCGGTCTGTCCGGCTCCAGCCGCCTGCACGATCTTTTCGTCACCCATGAGGCCATGACCCCCGGCAGTTACCGCAACCGGGGTCAGGGGCTGACGGTTTCCTACGGCTTTCATCCCTGCCCCTTCGGCCGGGTCCTGCTGATGGTCACCGACAAAGGGCTGGCGGGTCTTGCTTTCGCTGATCCCGGCGAAGACGGGGCCGCTCTTGAAGATATGTGCAGCCGCTGGCCTGCCGCCCGCTTCGTGGAGGATGCCGCCGCAACCGCTCCTTATGCCTCACGCATATTCGATCCGTCGAAATGGGAGGGCGACACGCCGCTCAATGTGGTCCTGATTGGCACAGATTTCGAAATCCGGGTCTGGCAGACGCTTTTGAAAATACCGATGGGCAAGGCAACAACCTACTCGGATATCGCCAGAAGCCTTGGCAATCCGAACGCCTCGCGGGCGGTGGGAACAGCGGTCGGGCGCAATCCAATTTCCTTTGTAGTGCCCTGCCACAGGGTCCTCGGGCGCAGTGGCACGCTTTGCGGCTACCACTGGGGCCTGACCCGCAAGCGGGCAATTCTCGGCTGGGAAAACGGCCTCAGCGGCCCGGTTCTGGAAGCTGGCTGAGCCCGGTTCTCAGAAGACAGGGCCCTTCGGCATCGGCAGGTCGGCCGTAATGCCCCAACCGAAGGACGCCAAGCGTTCCGCCGCCATTTCGGTGATATCGCCGGTCATGACGAAATCGACCGAAGTCGGCGGAAACGGCAGGCCTCTCAGCCCTTCATTGATGCTGGTGAACGAGGCCGCTGCCGCTTGGGTCCACGCCACCAGATCCAGTGGCATGATTAACGCCGCTGTGCCGTCGCGCCGTAAGGAAACCGGAAAACCGGCGACGGTCCGGATGCTCGCGAGACCAGCCATGTTTTCATGATAGTATAGGGTCAGCACAATCCGGCGCAGCTGGAAATAAGCCTCGTCCCGGCCTTGAGCCTCCGCGGCTTTGGAGACGAGAATATCAAGCCCCTCGACGTTCGTGAATTGTCTGACCTGATAGGCAATCACGGCACGTTCTGCGGGTGTGTAAAACGTATTTTGCTGAAGTTTCGCAATCACATCTTCCGGAATGCCGTCATCCCGCAGGGTTTGTGCCGTCCGCGCTTCAAGCTCAGCGCGCGTGCTGTCGATCAGCGAAGTCCGGAACGATTCCGCCGCCCCAACCGCCTGAGACACCACTCCGCCCGGCACGAGCGACAGAACCGCATTGACCGTCAACTGCCCGGCTGCCGAAACACTTGCCGCCTGATCCAATTTGTCTGACAGGGGCTTGTAGGTTGTGTAGGGATCGACGCTGAGCTGAACTGCCAGCTCGCGCCGTGCCCGGGCCTGCCCGGTAATCGCCTTGGCCAGATCTGCCGGAGATCCGCCTTCACCGGTCACCGCCTCCTCAACGCCGGTCGTAATACGCCCAAACATACGGCCAACGCCGGAGAGCGTATTCTTAGCGGTCCCAACAGGATCTTTCACGGTACTTTCGACAAAACCGGCCGGGCGCTTGGCAGCTTCCTTCAAACCGTCAAGGAAACTCTGTTCCGTATCGAGTTTTGCCATCGCAGCCAGGACGGTCAGCTCATGCAGGCGCAGCTTCAGGAGACCGTCACCTGCGATCTGCTCAACGCCCAGGTTTGTCTGCACCTCATAGAGCCGCATAAAGCCATCGCTGCGCACTGGCGAGCGCACCAGATAGCCCGGACCGGAGTCCTTGCCTTCCAGAACAATACCGACATTTTGCTCCGGCGCTGTTTCAAAGGTGTCGGAAAGTGCAAGGACGGAAGATACGCTCATAACAGACAGGCAGACTGACAATGCCAGAGCGGAAATGGACTTGACGGTATTCATTTCAATCTTCCCCGGCCGAGTGTCTTCTGTGCTGGCATGACATGGATTATTCCGGTGGCATTCCGTTGAGTGCCAGAACTTCGCCCGCCAGATAAAGCGACCCGCAAATGAGAATGCGGGGCGGTTCACCGTCCTTTTCCGCACAAGATACCACATCCGCCAAAGCGGCTTCGATTGAGCTGAACGGAGAGGCTTCCAATCCGGCAATGCGGGCAAAGTCCGCAAGCTCAAAAGAGTCCCGGGCTGTGTTGGTGGTCGAGATGGGCACCGTTGCCACATGCCGTACCAAGCCTTCGAAGGGCCGGAAAAAACCGACGGGATCCTTGGTGGTCAGCATGCCGGTGATCATATAGAGAGGTTTTGGATTGCGCTCTTCCTGGTCTCCCATGAAGGTGGAAATCGAGAGGCCAGCGCCTGGATTATGACCGCCATCCAGCCAGACCTCCGCTCCCTCCGGGCACATATCGACCAAGGGACCGTGAACAAGCGGTTGCAGGCGTCCCGGCCAGTTCACCGACTTCAATCCTTCGGCGGCACAGGCCTCACCCGGCCACAAACCGGCAGCCTTCAAGGTCGCGATTGCCACTCCCGCGTTGATAACCTGGTGACTGCCCTGAAGTGAGGATAGCGGGAGATCGTACAGCCCCTCTTCATCCTGAAAGGCAAGACGCCCCTGATCGGCGGAGGCACTGAACTCCTGACCGAAAGCGTGAACCGGCGCCTTGAGGCGCGCCGCCTGACGCTCAATCACCCTGAAAGCCTCATCCTCCTGCGGGGCGACAACGACCGGTACACCCTGTTTGAGAATGCCGGCCTTTTCCCAGGCAATTTCGGCGAGCGCTTCACCCAGAAATTTCTCATGATCCATGGAGACCGGCGTGATGACAGTCGCAATCGGATCGTCGATGACGTTTGTTGCATCAAGCCGGCCACCGAGACCGACCTCCAGCAACAACACATCGGCCGGGTTTTCCGCGAACAGAAGGATGGCAGCGGCAGTGGTTATTTCAAAGAAAGTGACTTCCTGACCGGCATTTGCCTCTTCGCAAGCGTAAAGCGCCTCAAACAGCTTCGGATCGGAAACAAACTGGCCATCCGAGCCAAGGCGAATCCGTTCGTTGAAGGAAACAAGGTGAGGGGAAGTGTAGACATGGCAGCGCTTGCCGCCCGCTTCGAGCATTGCCCTCATCGTCGCCGTCACAGATCCCTTGCCATTCGTTCCGGCAATGTGAATCGTTGGCGGCAACCTTTTTTCAGGCGAGCCAAGAGCCTTCAGCAGGCCATGCATCCGGCCCAGCGAAAGATCGATTTCTTTCGGGTGCAGGGCCAACAAGCGGTCAAGAATTGCAGTAATCTGGTCCAAGACGTCCTCGCCGATGATGGTCCAGCGGGTCGAAGCCGAGTGTGTCCGGCCTTGGGGTTTCAGGCAAGTGCCTGAAAGACGAGATACCGGCAGATGTCGCAATTACGCCATCTGCCGACTGTTCGAAGCATCTCAGGCGCTTTCTGCGAGCTCTTCAGAAGGTGTGTCTTCTGGAGCCGGCAAAGACGGAACCTCGATTTCCTGCTTCATCAGGATGCCGCAGATTCGCGAAATCGTCGCCTTCAGATCGTGCCGGTTGACAACCATGTCGACCATACCGTGCTCCAGCAGATATTCCGCGCTCTGGAATCCTTCCGGCAGCTTTTCCCTGATCGTCTGCTCGATCACCCGCCGGCCGGCAAACCCGATCTGAGCTCCAGGCTCCGCGATATGCACATCGCCGAGCATGGCGTAGGACGCCGACACACCGCCGGTGGTCGGATTGGTCAGAACCACGATGTAAGGCAGCCCTGCCTCACGCAGCATCTGAACACCGACCGTGGTGCGCGGCATCTGCATCAAGGACAATATGCCTTCCTGCATACGCGCACCGCCCGAGGCCGCAAACAGCACAAAGGGCGTATGATGGGTTACAGCCGCCTGCATGCCCGTCAGGATCGCTTCGCCAGCAGCCATGCCGAGCGATCCGCCCATAAAGGCAAAATCCTGAACGGCAGCCGTGAAGGCCGCTCCATTGACCTTGCCGCGGGCGACGTGAACCGCATCGGTTTCACCGGTCTTCGCCCGGTATTCCTTCAGGCGGTCGACGTATTTCTTGGTGTCGCGGAATTTCAGCGGGTCCGCCTGAACTTCAGGCGTCTCGATTTTTTCGTAATCCCCACCATCGAAGAAGGTCTCAAGACGTTTCTTGGCGGGAATCCGCATATGGTGACCGGAATTCGGCACGACCCATAGATTTGCTTCCAGATCGCGGTGGAACACCATCTCACCCGTTTCCGGGCACTTGATCCAGAGGTTTTCCGGCACTTCGCGCTTCTTCAGGAGATCGCGGATCTTGGGCCGAACGAGTGAATTGATCCAGTTCACGAGGGTGCTTCCGTTCTTTTACAATATACTCACAGGCTCGAAGGCGAGCCCAACGGACATCAGGCGCGGCGTGCGCGGGCAGCTCCGCCAGCAAGGGCTGTCAC
This sequence comes from Roseibium sp., assembly GCA_050294735.1. GTDB lineage: Bacteria > Pseudomonadota > Alphaproteobacteria > Rhizobiales > Stappiaceae > Roseibium. The sequence goes on from JBNKOQ010000125.1 coordinate 8,402, forward strand.
GATATCCGTAACGGCCGTGACTGTCTTATCGGTTGCCATTCCGGCATCATCAAGGCTGTCGCGAATGGCGTTCACAAGGACCGACCCGACAACGACACCATCAGCGTTCTTGCCGATAGCCTCTGCATCTTCTGCGGTCTTAACGCCAAAACCGACGGCAACGGGGAGTTTGGTGTGTCCCTTGATCCGGGTAACCGCCTTCGCAACATTCGTCGCATCGAGCGCACCGGTACCGGTAATCCCCGTCACGGAGACATAATAGACAAAACCGGATGTATTGGCGAGCACTGCCGGAAGGCGTTTGTCATCCGTGGTCGGCGTGGCAAGGCGAATGAAATTCAGACCTGCCTCCAGCGCGGGAATACAAAGCTCATCGTCAGCTTCCGGCGGAATATCAACCACAATCAAGCCATCGACACCGGCTTCCTTGGCTTCGATAACGAAGGCTTTCGGAT
>JBNKOQ010000126.1:0-8741 GCA_050294735.1 Roseibium sp.
GCCCGGTTCCACCGGGCCGTGACACTCCTTCGCGGTCGCGACTGCACTCATAACGTCAACTCCATTCCATCGTATCCAATTTCCCAGCCCGCTGCTTGCACCGCCCGCGCGGCGTCAGATGAAGGGTCGAGGATCGGATTGGTATTGTTGATATGGACAAATATCCTGCGTCCGAGATCGGTTCCCTTGAGGGCTTCCAGCGTTCCACTGGCTCCGCTGATGGCCATATGTCCCATGCGGCCCCCGGTTTTTTCCCCAACCCCGGTGTCGGCCATTTCCGTGTCGTGAAAGACCGTGCCATCGAACAAAAGGCAGGCTCCGCCTTCAATCCGCCGACGCAGGGTGTCATCGATGGCGGCGCAGCCAGGAATATAGAAAAGCGTTTCGCTTGGGCGGCCATTCGTTTCGGCAGCGGTTTCTCTCAGCGCGATGCCGATTGTATCGCCCTCCGCCGTGCCGAAGTTCTCGTCTGCTTCATTTTCGAGAAACAAGGCGACTTTCCCCGGGACAGCGAATGTTTCAACGCTGAGGCCGATTGGCCCGTCCGGGCCTTCAAGTTCAGTAACGCCTGAGAGAGGCAGCTCGCGCCGCTCGACATAGTCGGGGTTCAGAACCTGAAAAATGCTGTTTTCCGCAAGCGTCTTGAGAACACGCTTCGTCGCGTAAAGAACAAACCGTTCACGTTCGCGAAGAGACAATAACCCAGCGATGTGGTCGACATCGGCATTGGTCAGAACCACGGCCTTGATCGGGGTATGGCGAAGTGGCCCCTCTGCCTGCGGCTGCAGCTTGGGTGCCGCTGCTATTTGCTCACGAATATCCGGAGATGCATTGAAAACGGCCCAGCTATCTCCGTCCGCACTGGCTGCAATGCTTGACTGCGTACGGACGAGAAAGCCGGGCCTTTGTTCACGCACCGAACGGCTGAGCGGCGCATTGCAGTTCCACTGGGGAAACCCGCCGCCTGCCGCCGACCCGAGGACCCTGATTTTCACCGGGCACCTCCCTTTGCGTGGTGTGTAATTACTTCTTGCGGCCGCAGGTGCCAATTTCAGCCGGCATATAGCGGGTTACTTCAAACCCAGCTTCTACAGCTGCCATTGCAGGCTTTTTCCAAGTCTTCATGTTAGTTCTCCTCCTGATGAATGTGCAGGAAAACCGTAACACTGTACTGAAAGGCGGACACTGCCACCTTAGTAGGTGTTTTGAAGTAGTATTTCTGAGTGTGTTTGCAGATGCGAATAAGATTAAAATATTGATATTTAATAATATTAAGTGGTTTTACGGCGGGGAGTGTCACCGAATTTTTGCTGTGCGGCAGTTGAATCTTACGAATTTGTAATGCGAGGCGCGCCGTGCCCGGAAAAGACAAATGGCGGGAGAGTGTCCCGCCATTCCGTTTGCTGGCAAACGCCCGGTTGGAAGACCTGGCGTTTTATGGCAGACCGGCTTGAAAACCAGACGTCAGGCGGCTGCCTTCTTCGGCTGGATCAGGCCCCGGTTGATGAGAACTTCAGCGATCTGAACCGTGTTGAGAGCCGCGCCCTTGCGCAAGTTGTCGGAAACCACCCATAGGTTCAGGCCGTTTTCGACTGTCGCGTCTTCGCGGATGCGGCTGATGTAGGTCGCATCTTCGCCAGCACTTTCGTACGGGGTGATGTAACCGCCGTCTTCCTGCTTGTCGATGACCAGGCAACCCGGCGCCTCGCGCAGGATGTTGCGGGCTTCGTCCGCTGTGATTTCGTTCTCGAACTCGATGTTGACGCTTTCCGAATGGCCAATGAACACGGGCACGCGCACAGCAGTGCAGGTGACTTTGATCGCCGGGTCGAGCATTTTCTTGGTCTCGGCCAGAACCTTCCATTCTTCCTTCGTGTAGCCGTCTTCCATGAAGACGTCGATGTGAGGAATCACGTTGAAAGCGATGCGCTTGGTGAATTTCTGCGGCTCGACCGGGTCGTTCACGAAAATCGCACGTGTCTGGTTGAACAGCTCTTCCATGGCCTCCTTGCCGCCACCGGAAACCGACTGATAGGTGGAGACAACGATGCGCTTGATCTTGGCCGCGTCATGCAACGGCTTCAGAGCGACCACCAGCTGCGCGGTCGAGCAGTTCGGGTTGGCGATGATGTTCTTCTTGGTAAAGCCGGTGATGGCATCGGCATTCACCTCGGGAACGATCAACGGCACGTCCGCGTCGTAGCGCCAGGCGGAGGAGTTGTCGATGACGACGCAGCCTTTGGCACCGATCTTCGGGGCCCATTCCTTGGCGACAGACCCGCCAGCGGACATCAGGCAGATGTCGGTGTCGGAGAAGTCGTAGTTCTCCATGGCCTTCACTTTCAGTGTTTTGTCACCGAAAGAGACCTCTGTGCCCTGCGAGCGGCGGGATGCCAGCGCGACAACCTCGTCTGCCGGAAAGCCGCGCTCGGCCAGAATATCGAGCATTTCCCGGCCAACGTTGCCGGTCGCGCCTGCGATTGCGATCTTGTAACCCATTTTGAATGTCTTCCTCATCCGTCTCCCCGCTTCTGCCGGTGCCCGGTCTTGCGACCGGCCGGCTTTTCAGCGCCCCCCATCCCCGGGGAGCGGGACGAGCGGCACCGTTAAGCGGTGGTGGTCGTAGTCGGTTTGACGGTGGTTGTCGGAGCAGGGGTCGCGCAGGCAAAAGCGGCGCCGGTTGAAACCGTCGTCTGCTTTTTCAAGATGTCGGCCATACGCCGAGCCATGCCTATGCTCCAGTTGTCACGAAACGCTGCTTTTTTGCCCGGAACCGAAGAATTGTCAACTGCTGAACTGCTAATCGCGCGCATGAAAATGGTTCAGGGGCGTCTGGCTGACCTTATTGATCAAGCTATTGCGGGGCGAACAGCTCCAGCGCCCGTTCCAGACTGAGTTTATGAACGGCCTTTCGGTCAACGCCCGGAGGATCGATACAGATATCCGGCATGATTTTCCGGCCGATCTCTGTTGCTTCGCTGATAAAAACATAATGACCGACGTCGCCGGGTAGAATTTCGACGGCAAAAGACGGGTTCTGCTGGCCAAGCCACAGAGCGCAGTCATCCGCCGGAGCTTCCTTGTCGGCTGCGCCGCAGATGATCCGCACCGGCATCGATATGCCGCTGATGCTTTCAGGTGAAAATGCACGGACCGTTGGAGCCGGGCACAGAGCGAGGACGGCTTTGACCCTGTTATCCAGATAGTTATTGCCTTGCCGTTCCAGGGACATACGGAACGGCTCTGAGGTCTTCATCAGCTGTTCGAACTGCCCGGCAATGTTGGGAAACTCGCGTGGTCCATCGGCTCCGGGTTTGCCTTTTGCCCAAGCTTGAAAGCGGTCAAGAGATGTGATCGCGCCAGCAAGGCCAAGGACCGTATAACCACCAAGAGACATGCCGGCGGCATAAGTTCTTGCCGGATCAAGCCGGCCCCGGAAGAGGTTGCCGACTTCGATCCAGTCCAGCAGGAAGGACAGGTCACGCATACGCTCCCACCAACATATAAACCCCTCGGGCAGATAGGGCTCTCTTGCGGTGTTGCCATGGTGATTGACGCCAAGGACGACAAAACCATGCCGGGCCAAACCGGCGCCAAGCCAGCCCAGACTGAGGGCGCTGCCGCCGGTGCCATGGGACAGAAGAACAAGCGGGTAGGGAGCTCCGCTGTCATTCAGGGCGGCATCGGGCGCCACAAGGCCGTTGGTAAAAGCCGGCGTGTTTGGCGGCCCGGCTACTTGCTCCGCTAGCGGAGCCTGCGATCCCGCGGGATACCAGCAGGACCAATTGAGGGGGCGGTTTGCGTCACCCTGCCAGTTTGTCCTGCGTGGATCCGACAATAAGCCTTCCCGATAGCCGGCAGCGAATTTGGGCATGTCGATGGCCTCCGGTCTTCAGGATTGAAACAGCCGGCCGGGACCGGCGCCGCTATTGGATAGTCCGGCAAGCTTCAGAACATGCCATGCGAGAGCTTGATTGCTCGTGATTACCGGTTTGCCGAGAATGGCTTCGCAGTTTTCGATCACATCGAAGCTGCGAAGGTTGGTGCAGGAGGCAAAAACCGCCTCCACTTCGTCTGAGGCTCCTACCTTGCAGATCGCCGCCTGCACGGACGCCGAATCTATTCTTGCGACAACTGTTTCTTCCTCCTGCTCGAAGGAGCCGTAGGCCGGGATCGTCAGGCCTTCTTCCGTCAGCTTGTCGACAATGGTTTGCGAGACAGACGCGATGTAGGGGGAGACAAGTCCAATCCGGTTGACGGCCAGATGTTGGCATGCGGCCAAGACCGCTGACAGGGGATTGGTAACGCTTGCTTTTGGATGCACCTTTTGAATGGCTGCCTTAACTGTTTCCGGGCCGATTACGGTTGCGCCCGAGGTACAGCAGTAGGCCACAACATCCATGGCGCGACTGGTCGGCAGGAGCCAGGCGGCGTGCGGCATCTCGTCGAGCATCGTCTGTAACGTGTCTGTTGTCACCTCGTGGCTGCTGGGGATGCGGGAGTGATAGACCGCAACGCCAATCCGGTCGAAGACGTGCCGCGTTTCAGGTTCGAGCGTTTCGTCCGATTGAAGGACAATTAGGCCGATAGCCGCCTTGGTTGCGATGCCTTGATCACATTTGAAATCCAACTTCATGCGGTGTCTCCAGAATGTGTCCCGGTATGGAATGCGAATGTGTCCTCTGTGTCAAAGCAATTGAACGGCAACGGGTAATGTCGCACTAACGAGATTAGGAGTTCGGGCGTGCCGGCTGGAGAAATATGCCGGTGTCATGAATTCTTCAAATAGTTGTCACTGAAGTTCCATGGGTTCCGCCTAGCGTCGCGCGCAATTCACCGATCAACGAGTTCATAAGCGGGGCACTATGACTATTTTGCGCAAACAGTTTTTGACGGGCGTTAGCCTGGCCATCACTTTCGGGCTGGGGGCATCTGGAGCCGCTCAAGCGGGATCGTTCTTTGAACGGATCAACAGCTATCCCGTTTTCAAAAGCCTGGATAACGGTGCTGATCCGGATGCCAAGACCAGTGCGGAAATCATCTATGCTTCGAAAGATGGCCGCACACTGGTTTTCACCGACAGCCCCGGCGAAGCCGTTGTCTTTCTGAACGCGACGAACCCCTTGCACATCGAACCGATTGCCCGTGTGGCTGCCGGTGGTGAACCGACATCGGTCGCCGTGGGCGCCAAGGCTGCTTATGCCGGTGTGAACACGTCCGAAAGCTATGTTCATCCGTCGGGGCACATGGCCGTGATCGCGCTGGATGGTTCGGCCATCACCGAGACCTGTGACGTCAAGGGTCAGCCGGATAGCGTGGCGATCTCCGCTGATGGCAAATATGTCGCCATCGCCGTTGAGAACGAGCGCGACGAGGATCTGAACGACGGTGCAATGCCGCAGATGCCGGCCGGTCATTTGGCGATCTTCGATCTCGATGAAGAGGGCAAGCCGACCAACTGCGATGCGGTCCGCATTGTCGATGTGACAGGTCTTGCGAAGGTCGCGCCGAGCGATCCCGAGCCGGAGTTCGTGTCCATCAATTCCAAGAACCAGGTCGTCATGACCTTGCAAGAGAACAATCACATCGTGGTCGCCGATCTGGCGTCCGGTAAAGTGATTGCCGACTTCTCCGCTGGTGCCGCCAGTGCCGAGAACGTCCCTGTCAAAAAGGCCCGGATGAGCGATGCGTCCGGATCGACCCAGGATGTTGTCCGTGAGCCGGACGGTGTGGCCTGGATCGATGACGAGCGCTTCGTGACGGCCAACGAAGGCGACTACAAAGGTGGTTCGCGTGGCTTCACCATCTGGAACACCAAAGGTGATGTACTGTTCGACAGCGGCAACCAGATGGAGCACATGGCCATGGCGAACGGCCATTATCCGGCCAAGCGGGCCCATAAAAAGGGAACGGAACCGGAAAACGTCGCTGTTGGAAAATTCGGGGGCGACACGCTGATTTTCATCAATTCCGAACGCGGCAACTTCACCGCGGTCTACAAGGATACCGGAGCGGAACCGGAATTCGTGCAGTTTCTGCCGGCTCACGTCGGGCCCGAAGGGGCAGTCGCGATCCCGAGCCGCAATCTCTTCGTGATCGCGAACGAAGTGGGTGAGGATGGTGTCCGCTCGCAGGTCAGCTTCTATGAATATGGCGCGGACGCTCCGTCCTATCCGATGCTGGTTTCGGAAAACGATCCGGAAACCGGCGCGCCAATCGGCTGGGGTGCGCTGTCCGGTCTTGCCGGCGATCCGGCGGATGCTTCCAAGGTCTACGCGGTCAGCGACAGCTTCTACGACAAGGCCCGCATCTTCACCCTGGACGTTTCCTCCAAGCCGGCGAAGATCAAGTCCTATGTGAACCTTCACGGAACGGACACACCGAGATACGATCTGGAAGGCATTTCCGTCGCGAAGGGCGGTGGCTTCTGGGCGGTGTCCGAGGGAAATCCGAAGAAGGAGATGAAGCATTTCCTTCTGAAGGTTGCTGCGGACGGTACCGTTGAAGAGGAAATCACGCCGCCCGCTGAACTTGTCGCTCAGGCAAAGCGCTTCTCGTTCGAAGGTGTTGCCGAGTTCGAAAGAGACGGTCAGACCCTGGTTGCCATTGCCGTGCAGCGCGAGTGGAAAGACGACCCGAAGGGCATGACCAAGCTGGCTATCTACAATCCGTCGGACAAGTCTTGGGGCTTTGTTCATTATCCGCTCGACAAGCCTGCAAGCGCAAACGGCGGCTGGGTTGGCCTGTCGGAAATCGTTTCTCTCGGCGGTGAAGAGTTCGCGATCCTGGAACGTGACAATCAGGGTGGTGTTTTCGCGGCGATCAAGGAAATCAACACTATTTCACTCAAAGGCATCACGCCGGCGAAATACGGTGAAGAGCTTCCTGTTGTGAGCAAGCATTACGCCATGGACATCCTGCCGGTTCTGGCGAAGACCAAGGGCTGGGTTCTCGACAAGCCGGAAGGCCTGACGGTGACGGCGGATGGCCGCTTGATCCTGGTCACGGACAACGACGGTGTTGACGACGCACCGGGCGAGACCGAGCTTTTCGATCTCGGTCCGGTCTCCACCCTGAACTAACGCGACGAATACGGTCCTCCCAAGATCGGACGGCAAAACGCCCGGCTGCTATGCGGCCGGGCGTTTTGTGTCTACATTGCGTATCGTTTCTTGTTTAAATTGTGGGGAGGCGATCATGCGTTTTCATTTTTTCTTGTCGGTTTTTATCTTTTGGGTGGTCTCGGCATCCGCTTCGGCTGCGGATTATAAGGTGCCGGGCGGTTATGACGCCCATCTCAAGGGCATCGATTTTTCAGCAGCTCAGCCCGTGGACGACGATTATCTGGCGCAATTCAAAAAGTGCGATGAGGAAAATATCTTCCGTGGCGAGGAGATGACTGGGAACAGGCGTTGCCTGAAAGGGGAAAAGAACAGCGATCCCAACAATGCTAAGGGCTTGATCCGGTTTCCAAATGGGGCCGTCATGTTCGAGGCGAAGATGGCTGTCGATGTGGACGGTGGGTACAGGCCCTGTGCTGGAAGTAGCAAGGGGCCCACAAACCAGTGCCGAACAAGTTTCATTTTTGATCAGGCGCGGGGCTGGTCTGAATGTAAGAGAGAAAAGAACCGGCGGAAAGCTTACGCCAACGCGGACACGCTGCCTTATGTTGTGATCCCGGCTGATTCCGATAAATATAAAGCCAACCCACGGGAGTTCAGCGACCTCACCGGAATTGAGATCGGCGATGTGGGCGTGATCGTTTACAAGAATAAGCTTGTGCCCGTTCTCGTTGCCGATGGCGGGCCGCATAACAAGTTGGGAGAAGGTTCGCTTGCGGCCTTTGACGAAATTGGCGTCTCCCGCTGTGCCAAGCGGGTTTCTGGTAGGGGTCATTATTGTGCGCAGGAGATAGATTCCAGTCTGGATAAACCTGTACTCTATTTTTTGTTCCCGAACTCGAGCATTCCAGGGCTCACACCCGAGACGATCAACGGAAAGGTGCGTGAAAAAGCGTTGAGCTTGTTTAAGTCCTTGAAGAATTAAGGGGCTCACTTTTCATAGGTAATCCGGTAGATCAGCCCGGCGTGGTCGTCCGAGACGAGCAGGGACCCATCGGGCAGCTCCTCCATGTCGACGGGGCGTCCGTACACCGTGCCATCGCTGGCGAGCCAGCCATCCGCAAAAACTTCCTTGCCGATGGCATTGCCAGCTTCGTCAAAGCGGATGCGCATGAGCCGGTAGCCAACAGGTTCGCTGCGGTTCCAGGAGCCATGTTGCGCTACAAAGGCGTCATTCTTGTAGGAGGGAGGAAACATATCCCCCTGATAGAAGTCGATGCCGAGGTTGGAGGTATGAGCCTGAAAGGCAACTTCCGCCGGTGTTGTCTCAATGGGCGGGGCCACGTTTTCGTAGCCGGTAAGCGGGATGCCTTTGCCGCCGCGATAGGGAAAGCCGAAGTGCTGGCCTTGATGTCTGACCCGGTTCAACTCGTCCGGCGGGATGTCGTCGCCCATTCGATCGGCGCCGTTGTCGGTGAACCAGAGCTCTCCGGTCACGGGGTTCCAGTCGAAGCCGACGGAGTTTCTCACACCATCCGCGACAACTTCCCAGCTTGACCCATCTGCGGCAAGGCGAACGATTTTTCCTGATTTTCTTTTAAATTTGCTTGTTTAAAATCAATGAAGATGAAATTAAATGAGGAAATCAAAATGACAGCTATAAAACAATGGGTTAATTCA
>JBNKOQ010000127.1:0-8740 GCA_050294735.1 Roseibium sp.
TGTCCAGTTCGCGGTCGATCCGGACAATGGCCGCCTGGTGGTAATCGAGATGAACCCTCGTGTGTCGCGCTCCTCCGCCCTCGCCTCCAAGGCGACAGGTTTCCCGATCGCCAAGATCGCCGCAAAGCTGGCGATCGGCTACACGCTGGACGAACTTGAAAACGACATCACCGGCGGCGCAACCCCCGCGTCCTTCGAACCATCCATCGACTATGTCGTCACCAAGATCCCGCGCTTTGCCTTTGAGAAGTTCCCGGGATCCGAGCCGACTTTGACAACTGCAATGAAGTCGGTTGGCGAAGTCATGGCCATTGGCCGCAATTTTGCGGAAAGCCTGCAGAAGGCTTTGCGGGGCCTCGAAACCGGCCTGAACGGCCTGGATGAAACCGAAATCCCAGGGCTCGGCCAGGGCGACGACACCAACGCCATTCGCGCGGCAATCTCGGTTCCGACGCCGACCCGGCTGCTGAATGTTGCCCAGGCCATGCGCCTTGGCATGAGCCTGGACGATATCCATTCGGCCAGCGCCATTAACCCATGGTTCCTGGAACAGATCGCCCAAATCGTCGAGATGGAAGCGAAAGTCCGCGAGCATGGACTGCCGGACAGCACACCGATGCTGCGCAAGCTGAAGTCCATGGGCTTTTCCGACTCCCGTCTTGCCAGCCTCGCCAGCCTTGACGAAAAGGACGTCGCGAAGCTCCGGAGCGACCTGGACGTGCACCCGGTCTACAAGCGGATCGACACATGCGCGGCTGAGTTTGCCTCCCCGACCGCCTATATGTATTCCACCTACGAGGCCCCCTTCATGGGCGCGCTTGCCTGTGAAGCCAAGCCAACAGATCGTAAGAAGGTTATTATTCTGGGCGGCGGGCCGAACCGGATTGGGCAGGGTATCGAATTCGATTACTGCTGCTGCCATGCAGCCTTTGCCCTTGAGGACGCCGGATACGAGACCATCATGGTCAACTGCAATCCGGAGACCGTCTCGACAGACTATGACACATCCGACCGGCTGTATTTCGAACCGCTGACGAGCGAAGATGTGCTGGAGGTTATTCGCAAGGAACAGGAAAACGGGACCCTGCACGGCGTCATCGTGCAGTTCGGCGGCCAGACCCCGCTGAAACTGGCGCAGTCCTTGGTGAAAGCCGACGTTCCGATCCTGGGCACATCTCCGGACATGATCGATCTGGCAGAGGACCGTGACCGGTTCCAGAAACTCCTGGTCAAGCTCGATCTCAAACAGCCGGAAAACGGCATCGCCTATTCTGTCGAACAAGGCCGGCTGATTGCCGGGCAGCTAGGCCTGCCGCTGGTGGTCCGTCCGTCCTATGTTCTGGGCGGCCGTGCGATGCAGATCATCCGCGACGAGGAAGCGCTCAATTCCTACCTTCTCGGCACCTTGCCCGAGCTGGTTCCAGGCGAAGTCCGGGCAAAATACCCGAACGACAAGACCGGCCAGATCAATACACTTCTGGGAACAAACCCGCTGCTGTTCGATCGCTACCTGGAAGGCGCCATCGAAGTGGACGTCGATGCGCTTTGCGATGGCAAGGACGTCTTTGTCTGCGGCATCATGGAACACATCGAAGAAGCTGGCATCCACTCCGGCGACAGTGCCTGTTCCCTGCCCCCTTACTCTTTGTCCGAAGAAATGATCGCAGAACTGAAGAAGCAGACACGCGCCATGGCGCTTGCTCTGGAAGTCGGTGGTCTGATGAACGTGCAATACGCCATCAAGGATGGCGAGATCTACGTTTTGGAAGTCAACCCGCGCGCTTCGCGGACTGTTCCCTTCGTCGCCAAGACCATTGGTGACCCGGTTGCCAAGATCGCCAGCCGCATCATGGCAGGCGAGAGCCTCGCCTCCTTCGGCCTCACCGAGAAAAAACTGAAGCACATTGCGGTCAAGGAAGCCGTCTTCCCCTTTGCGCGCTTCCCTGGCGTCGACACCATTCTTGGGCCGGAAATGCGCTCTACCGGTGAGGTTATGGGTCTCAACTGCGCCTTTTCCACCGCTTTCGCCAAATCCCAGATCGCCTGCGGAACAGGTGTTCCGGAAGAAGGCACGGTGTTTGTCTCCATGCGGGACGCGGACAAGACCGGTGTTGTTGAGGCGGTACGGTCACTGGAAAACGCGGGTTTCAAGATCATCGCGACTGCTGGCACCCAGAAGTTCCTTGAGGAGCAGGGGATTGCCTGCGCCAAAATCAACAAGGTGCTTGAAGGCCGCCCTCACATCGTTGATGCTATCAAGAACGGTGAGGTTCAACTCGTCTTCAACACCACAGAAGGTGCACAGGCATTGTCCGACAGCCGGTCCATGCGCCGTGCAGCCCTGTTGAACAAGGTGCCGTATTACACGACCCTTGCAGGGTCTGTGGCAGCTGCGAAGGGAATTGTGGCCTACAAGGCGGGCAGCCTTGAAGTGAGGCCTTTGCAATCCTACTTCGGCTGAGGCTAATATAACGTCGTTCCGACCGGGAAAGGAAAACTTTCCCGGTCGGGTTCTTTTTGTGACGAACGGTCCTCGCGAGGGAGGACCCAATAAGCTGAAGGTCTGAGACCAATGGAAAAAGTTCCAATGACCTCTGCCGGCTACGCGATGCTTCAGACCGAGCTGAAGGAACGTATGTCGGTTGAGCGTCCACGCATTGTGGAGGCAATTTCCGAAGCCCGAGCCCATGGCGACCTTTCGGAGAACGCCGAATACCATGCGGCCAAAGAGGCGCAGAGCCACAACGAAGGGCGGATTGCCGAGCTTGAGGACAAACTGTCCCGCGCAGAGGTTATCGACCTGTCCAAGCTGTCCGGCGATGTTGTCAAATTCGGCGCAACGGTCTCCCTCATCGATGAAGATACAGAGGAAGAAAAGAAATACATGATCGTCGGCGATGTTGAATCCGACGTGAAACAGAGCAAGATCTCGATTTCGTCTCCGATTGCCCGCGCTCTTATCGGCAAGACAATTGGTGACAGCGTGGAGGTTGCCGCGCCCGGTGGCGCCCACTCCTACGAAATCACCGACGTCAAGTTCATCTGATATCTCCCCTTTGACCTTCCCGGTTTGGCGCGGTTGAACGTCTTGTGAAGACGGTTCGTTGTTCATGCGAGTCCGACCGGGGAGCAGGCTTTGTAGCTTCCCGATTATCAGACCTGGGGCCCTCGTACCCAGTGACGGCGAATGCTGCCAAGGCAACAGCCATAGCCGGCCGGTGCAGCGCCAGCACGCAGCTCTCCATTGCAAGCCTCGCATCTTCACACAATCCTGCAAACTTACGGGACCAGCTCCCTCCCTTCGCAATTCAGCACTCGGGCTTGCGGCAGGTCACCATGGCGTTATTTGCAGTTGAAAGGCAGTTCGGCTTTTCTGGGAGGTAACGAGGAGCATACCGATGAATGTGATTCACAAAAAATCCTGGGCCATCCCGGAACGTGAAGCGACACCTGAAACAATCTTCTGGAACCGGCGCAAATTCATGACCGGGATCGCAGGCGGTGCGTTGGCCGCCGGGGCACTTACAGTAAGACCCGGACGAGCCCTCGCGGAAGAGGATCCCAGCGCCGGGCTTTATCCGCTGCCCCGCAACGAGGCATTCAAGCTTGACCGCGAGATCACGGCTGAATCCGCAGCGTCCAACTACAACAATTTCTACGAATTCGGCACCTCCAAGCAGATTGCCAAGGCAGCACAGGCCCTGCCCATTCGCCCATGGTCAGTGGTGATCGACGGGTTGGTCGACAAGCCGCAGACGATAGACATCGACACCCTGCTATCCAAAATGCCGCTGGAGGAACGCCTTTACCGGCACCGCTGCGTCGAGGCCTGGTCCATGGCCGTGCCCTGGTCCGGCTTCCCTCTCGCCGAACTGGTCAAGCTGGCAGAGCCCACATCCGGTGCGAAATACCTCAGGTTCGAGACCTTCAACAATCCGGACGTCGCCCCGGGGCAAAAGCAAGGTTGGTATCCCTGGCCTTATGTTGAAGGTCTCACCCTTGCCGAAGCCTCCAATGACCTGGCCTTCATGGTCACAGGTGTTTATGGCAAGCCACTGGCAAAGCAGTTCGGCGCCCCTCTCCGCCTCGCCCTGCCGTGGAAATACGGTTTCAAGTCGATCAAATCGATCGTTCGTATTTCCTTTGTCAAAGAGCGTCCAGTCGGGCTCTGGGAAGCCATCCAGTCCAGCGAATACGGTTTCTGGGCCAATGTGAACCCGGGCGTGCCGCATCCGCGCTGGAGCCAGGCAAACGAACGCATCCTGGGCACCAACGAACACCGTCCGACGCTGATGTTCAATGGCTACGGCGAACAGGTGGCAGAGCTCTACAAGGGACTGGAGGGCGAAGCGCTCTACATGTAATGCAGATTGCGGAAACGGAATAAAAAGAAGGGCCGGCGTCATATGACGACCGGCCCTTTATTCGAGATGCGTCGGGGGGGAACGCATCTCCTTGGGGAGGGGTACGGATCATTCATCCGCAAACTTGATGTGGGAACGGACATCGCATTTTGCTAGAGCAAAAACGCCCTCTATCAGCCACATGGACAAAGTTTAATGTTTCGCAGCCCAGCGGAAAATGGACAAAAAAAATGCCGGATCCAGAAGATCCGGCAGTTTGTTTGATTCACTGCAAAAGCAGACGAATCACCTTCCAGAGGGGAACAGCTGGTTGGCCGACCTTGCTGGGAGGAAGGTGCAACGCCGGAAAACCAACAGTGATGCCTATATGCAGTGCACAAGCTGCCGAAACAAGAGGCAAGGCTGCAAAGCAGCTATGCAAAAAGTTAATAGCTCACTGGTGACAATACAATTTTCCGCAGATTCACGCCATTTCTCGAGTGCAAATTAGCTAATTCAAGGCTCAAAAATCAAAACCAAAGGGTGCATTTTATGGTTGATTGCATCTTGAATCAGAGAAAATGCCTAAAAAAAGGACCTGCACAAAATTTATTTTGCTGCAATGCAATGATTGCAAAATGGTCAGAATGCCCAGTTTTCGGCATTGCTGACCAAAAAATCACGGAAGGCGGTAATGCGGGCCGTATTCTTTAATTCCGCCGGATACACAAAGAAGGTATCGAACGATGGCACCTTTTCTTCCATCTCGCTCAGGACCTGCACCAGATTGGTGTCTTTCTCGATGATATAATCCGGCAGGATCGCAATGCCCACACCCGCCTGAACAGCCCGTTTGATCGCCACCAGATTGTTGACCTTCAACACGGACTTTCGCGGATCGAGCGCGGGCCGCCCTGCCTTCTCCAGCCAGTTCATGTCGCGCAGATAAGCAGGCGCCTGCTCACCGAAGGTGACGATCCGGTGCTTGTCGATATCCTCGATGGCAAAGGGCGTTCCGAAGTTCTTCAGATACGTCGGTGACGCAAACACGTGAAAATGCACAGTGAACAATTTGCGCTGGATCAGATCCGGCTGGGTTGGCTGGCGCAGACGGATGGCGACATCCGCCTCCCGCATGCCCAGGTCCAATTCGTCGTCGTTGAAAATCAGCTCCAGTTCGACATCCGGATAGAGATTGATGAAATCATTGATCCGGGAGGTCAGCCAGGTCGACCCCAGGCCAACGGTCGTCGTGACCTTGAGTACGCCGGAAGGCTTTTCCTTGCTGTCCGTCAAACGGCCCCGGACCGACTCGAGCTTCATCAGAACATCGCGGGCAGTGCGGTACAGAAGTTCACCCTGTTCGGTCAGCAGCAGACCGCGCGCATGGCGGTGGAACAGCGGCACACCCAGGTCGTGCTCCAGCGAGCTGACCTGGCGGCTCACCGCCGACTTGCTCATGTTGAGCGTGTCGCCAGCATGGGTAAAACTGCCTGCCTGAGCGGCAGCATGAAAAATGCGCAGTTTGTCCCAGTCCATATCATGCCTCCGTGCGGTGCCGGTAAGGCCCCTGCAATTGATTATTCAGCTGCTTGGGATTCGGTCAGTTCATGTTCGGCCAGAAAACGCTCGGCTTCAAGCGCCGCCATGCAGCCCATGCCAGCAGCCGTCACCGCCTGACGGTAGATATCATCCGTCACGTCACCGGCGGCAAAGACGCCTGGTATCGACGTCTTGGTCGAATCCGGAGCCGTTACCAGATAGTTGCCCGTCTTCAGCTCCAACTGATCCTTGAAGAGATCAACCGACGGAGCATGGCCGATGGCGATAAACACACCATCGGTGGAAATTTCCTGAGTGACACCGGTCTTGGTGTTTTTCAGCCGCACGCCGGTAACTCCCTTCGGCATACCGCCGCCAAGGATTTCATCCACCGCATGATCCCAGACCACTTCGATCTTCGGATGTTTCAGCAGACGCTCTTGCAGAATGCGCTCCGCCCGCAAGCTGTCGCGGCGGTGCACCAGCGTCACCTTGGACGCGAGGTTCGCCAGATAAAGCGCTTCTTCCACGGCGGTGTTACCGCCGCCGACAACCACCACTTCCTTGTTGCGATAGAAAAAACCGTCACAGGTGGCGCAGGCGGACACCCCCGCCCCCATGAAATCTTCTTCCGATGGGAGCCCCAGCCAGCGCGCCTGCGCGCCTGTCGCGATGATCACCGCGTCGGCGGTGTAAACCGTTCCGCTGTCGGCTTCCATACGGAACGGGCGCACGGAAAGATCGGCCTTGGTGATGGTGTCATAGATGATCTTCGTGCCGACGTTTTCCGCCTGCTTCTGCATCTGCTCCATCAGCCAGGGGCCCTGAATGGGATCGGCGAACCCCGGGTAGTTCTCCACCTCGGTCGTAATGGTCAGCTGACCGCCCGGCTGGATGCCGGCCACCAAAGTCGGCGCCATCATGGCGCGCGCCGCATAAACCGCCGCTGTATAGCCGGCCGGACCGGACCCTATGATGAGAAGCTTGCTGTGCTCGGTTGTCATATGCGCTTAGCCTTCAGTCCTGTCATGTCGTTGTTCTGCGCCCTCTCGAATGCCCGCCATAGCCTGGCGTATGGCATTCGCGATCATCGGCGCTGGATCTTGAGGCACGTAGGTAGTGGTTTTCAACGGCCCGGGAAAGGGGTGAATGATGCCAAGCCTGTCCAAAGTCCCCAAAAACCGGTCAATCTTCGAATGCCCGCCAGCGGGATGGAAGACATGGACCGGTTTGCCGGTTGCAGCGGCCTCACCAATCATGTTTGTCGAATCGGCGGTCACGACAACAGCATCGGCTTTCGCCAAAAACGACGCGATCGGGTTTTCACCTGTGCCTGGCCAATAATAATGATTGCCACTCCGGGCGAGCGTCAGAAGTGCCTCGCTCAATTGATCCGGGGTTCGGCGGGATGCGGTGATCATCAAGCTTGCGCCATATTCAGAGACCCAGGCACCCAGTCCCTCTACAAACCGCTTGCAATCGTCACCGGAAAACACGTGGTGTCTGCTGTTGCCCCCTGCGAGAACGGCAACCCGTGGTGCCGGCAGCCTGTCGAGTTCCAAGTGCGGCGTCTGGCGAAGCTGCTCGAGAAGCTTCCCGGGAAAGCGGTGCGGGGCCGTTGGCGACACCAGCACATTTGCTCCCCGCAACCCGTCATGCTCCGGCACCCAGATCAGATCGGCGGCGGAGGTTCCGGTACGAGGATCCTTCAGGCAAACCGTAAACGTCCGCCCTCCGCTAGCGCGTTTGACATGCCTGAGATAGGCAACGGCACGGCGACCAGAGCCGATCGCCAGATCAGGATAGGGTGGGGCAATCGGACTGCCCTTCGCCGCCGGACGCTCGCGCGGGTCAATCGGGCCGTAGGGCATAAACCAGGAGAAGGGAATTCCCGGCTGAACACGGCGCAGCTGATAGGGTACCTCCAGCGCTTCGGCGACGCCGACGCACTGGGCTTCATCACCGGCTTTTCCGTCTGTCAGGATCCAGCAGGTTTCGAGATCCGCGGTCAAAACTCTCTTGCCCGGAAACCCGGTTCCCTATCGTTATCTTTCTGATTCATGCGCAATTTTGTTATACTCTTGCACAATCACGCAAATAATCATAATTCGACGTATAATTATATAACCTTGTGCCAGGAATTCCCTTTCGGGCATCGCAAGGGCACTTGAGCCGGAAACGTGGCAACACGCGGCTGTACAGTTTTCGCCACAGCACCCTGCGGCGGATAAAGGAGACTGCATTGAAAGCGCGGCTGGATGCCATTGATTGGCACATCTTGAAAGAACTGCAGGAAGACGGCCGCATGACCAACGTGGAGCTGGCCCGCCGGGTGGGCATTTCCGCCCCGCCGTGCCTTCGCCGTGTGCGCGCGCTGGAAGAGGCAGGCTTGATCCGCGGATACCGCACGCTGCTCGACGAAAAGCAACTCGGCTACGACGTTACGGCATTCGCGATGGTCGGCTTGCACAGCCAGACCGAAGCAGATCTGATCGCCTTCGAGGAGACCGTCCAGAAATGGCCGATTGTCCGGGAAAGCTACATGCTGTCCGGCGAGGTCGACTTTCTGTTGAAATGCGTCGCCTCGGACCTTCAGACATTCCAGAATTTTGTCATCCGGGAGCTGACTGCGGCGCAGAACGTGGACAGCGTGCGCACCGCTTTGACGATCAGGCGCACCAAAGACGAGCCGGTTGTCCCAATCGGCGAGGAGTGAAAGCCAGCGGGTGAAGCGACATCAGCCCCTCACCCGCTGTCATTTTCTCAGGCGGCCTGTTGTTTACCGGCACGCTTCAGGGCCTGCTCGGCTGCTTTGCCGCTAAGGTCTGCCACATGGTCGAAGGTGCTGCGGTAAC
>JBNKOQ010000128.1:0-8736 GCA_050294735.1 Roseibium sp.
ATGTTTCCCATTTTAACTTCGGAAACCTCCGGCAAACGTCTAGCAAACCGGGACTATAACCCGATTTGCAAGAAGATCCTTACGAAGTCGTCAGGCGTTTACATCTTCAATCTAGACCAGCCAAATGCCGTCGTAGATTTCCGTGTCTGTCAGATTATGGTTTTCCTGGCTCTCCGCGAAACCTGTGAGCACATCTCCCCGGTCATGGCCGGCTTCGTTCAGATATGACAACCAGCCATCCAGACCGGCTTGATCGGCGCCTCGGCCCAAAACGTTCATGTACAGCTGCTGAATGAAGTCATTATTGCTGAGAGCGCCATAGGTCTTCTGAAACTCCTCGGATGCAACAAAGGCATCCGCCATCGCGGCGACATTGATCGTTCCGTTGTCAATCAGCGCAACATTATGGGAAATACCGGAGGTATCGGGATCCCGGTCGAAGGCCGCTTGGTAGAGCCGGTAAAGCTGTCCCGAGGAACCGCTGACGTCAAAGGCCAGAATGCCATCGTTGAATGCCAGCCGCTGAACCCCGGTAACGGCCGAGTTATAGCCGGGACCGGAAATCGATATCGTATCGGTGGCCGCGTCGTAATGCGACGAATAAGCGGAGTGGTCAGCTTCGATAAACGCTTTGATGTAACCGCCGACATCTGTTTCGTAAGCCAGGCCACCGGTGTCGATGCCTGTTGTCCCACCTGTTGTTCCCCCACCTGTTCCGCCAGCGAACTCCGGAATTTCACTGAGCGGAGTGTCGGCAGGATACTTGTTGACCAGGTCACTGATGTAATCGACAAAGGTTTTCTGCCCTGTGTCCAACGCGTCGGGGAATGCCTCGAGCTGCTGCTTGGCGGTCGTCAGGGAGGCGTCGACTTCAGGGGTCAAGGCGCCCAGGCTTTGCATCTGCTGGCGGATGCCATCAATGAAGCTGCTGAAATTCGTAATTTCGAGATTTTGCACAAAGGATTGTGCCAGCTGAAGAATACCGCTGATGTCGCCGATGGTGATTTCTGATGTGCTCATGTAATTTGATTCCCGCTCAAATAACCTTGGGAAATCTGCTTAGTTCACCGCCTTCAAAAGAGAAATCCCCTAAACAGGGGATGCCCGGCCGACCGGAAAGGAGCCGATGCGATGTCCCGCCTTGTCATGATCACCGCCGTCACCCGGCAGGAGCGCCGCGCGGCGACAAGCTTTGTCTTCGCCGCGGTGCAGAGCCTTGGCGGCTGGATCGAGGATGTGCAGATGTATTCCAACATCATGAACACCATCCGCCTCGTCCTGCCCGCCGGGCGCTTTCAAGCCTTAGCAGATACCTTGAGCGAAGCAGGCATCTCCCTCGACCTGCCCCCGGAGCTCGCCCAACCGGCCAATCCGGACGCCGAGCGGCCGGCCACCCTGCAGGTGACCTTCGTCCACAACGACCCAGACCTCCGCCGCGAGATCCCGTCAGTGCCGGGCTGAGGGGGAGTTGGGGCACGGTAGCTCGCACGCAGCTTGACCAGAATGAGGTCGTGAGGGGAATGGCAGGTTTGGTGCCGCGATTGTGCTTAGCCGACATTCGTTAGCCTTGAAGACGTTGGCAATTCCGGTCCAAAGCAGACCTTGATTACGTGTTTGGATTGCGACTATGCAGCCCGCCGAACCGGACTTTGATCGAATTCGCAGAATTCCACTGAAGAACAGGGGAGCCGAGCGGATTTGGCTGATTTTTCTATGTTCTGAACGAAGGTAAAGCCCACCTGAATTCACCGACTGACAACTTGCCTTCGCTGCGGGTTGTCTAATGGATCGAACGGGCGAGCAATATGACGGCGGAAAGCGTTGCAAGGCCCAAAGCCCATGGGCGAATCGATCCGCGCTCGAACCGCGCGACGAGGGGGCGGGACGCCCGGAGGGCCAACAGAGCAAACGGCACAAGAGTGACTGCGAGCGCAAGCTGCGGCGCGCGGATCAACCCGGCCAGGCTCAGGGCCCCGATGGATAACGCCATGCCAAACCCGAAGAACGCGTTTTGGGTTGCTGCCGAACGGCGGGCGTTTACCGTCGAGTAGAGAATGGCCATCGGGGGCGCACCGATGCCACTGAGCGTTCCCATCAGGCCTCCGGTCACGCCTGCGATGAACAGGCTGCACGGTGAGATCCGGATCGACAGCCCCGCAACCGTCAGCGCGACAGCAAGAAGCACGATGATCGCAATGACGACCGGAAGCGCGTCTGAGCCCACAACCACGCTGGCAAGGCTTGCGGCGATCACGGCGCCCACGGCACGACCCGCCAGGCCCGGTGGCAGATCGGAACGGACCACCGCATCCCGTCCGCCGAGAAGGGAGCCAATCCCGATCACAAACCCCAGGACCAGAACCGTTCCGGGCACCCATTCGGGCGCAACAAGCGTCATGACCGGCGCCGCGATCATTCCGAAGCCCGCCCCGGAGAGTTTCTGGAGGATCGTGCCGCAGGTGACGGCTGCCGCGCAGGCACTCCAGTGCAGAAATGGCGGAAGCAGGTCGTCGGTGTTTGAGAACATCAGCGATACAAACGACCAGATTGAAGAGGGGTCTATGAGAGCACAGGTCATTGCGGACCTGCCCTTTTGACCATCTGCGGCGCGAAACGACGCCCGATCCTGAACGCGAGAGCAAGCTCCACCGCGCCAGCGAAGATGATGCCCACGATGAGGGCCTCCACTCCGAAGCTGACGACGATCCAACCGCCGAGGAAGGGAAAGCCGAACAGGCCCGCGAAATAGAAGATCACGAACCAGGTCAGGGCCGCGTTCTGCAACGCCGGGTCCCCAACATCGTTCACCGCGCAGGCCTGGATCAGCGGATAGGCCAGTCCGTAGCCGAGCCCGAAGAGCGCTGCCGATCCGAAATGCGCAGCAGAGCCGATGACGTCCGATCCCGCCCCGAAGAGAAGACAGAGGCCGACGACCATGGTCGCAATCAGCGCTGGGATGCTGATGCGGGACGGCAAGCGATTGACGGGAGCGGCCAGCAGCCATCGTGCGATAACGACCGTGACGGTATAGACCGCGAAATAAGTGCTGGGGGACAGTGCGGCGCCTCTGACGATCGAGGACTGAAATGTCATCACCCCTCCAAAGGCCGCCGCCCCAAGCGCGACCATGACAATGGGTGTGATTGACGGGCTTCTGAACACTGCGCCTATGTCCCGCAGCCATGACAGGTCTGCTCTGCGGCCAGTGGGGCCCATGCGCCGGGTCCGCCGATCAAATGCGAAGAGCAAGAGACAGGCCAGGCAACAGCTTGCCGCGACTACAAGAAAGTAACCCCGTGTGCTCATGCCAAGCCGCGTCACCATAAATTCGCCGAAAACCGGAGAAAGGCCGATCCCCGCCATTTGAAATGCGCCAAAGCGAAGGAACCAATAAGCCCGGTCTGTGTCCTCGGCGAGCCGGGACAGGGCCATCGGGGCGGCGAGGTAAAACGTACCCCAGCCGCAGCCGAGCGCGAAGCCTCCGAAGAGGCCCAGAGCGTCCAAAGTCTCAGATTGCGCCAGAAGGGCAAAGGCCAATGCGACGAGACCGACACCGATCGCGGCACAGCGCGCCGCTCCGAAAGAAATCGCAAAGCTTCCGGTCATGGGCAGGCTTACGAACGTGCCAACCACTGCGACTGCGAGCACGTAGCCCGTATCAATTTCCGAGCCTCCGAAGGCGATGAAATGGCGGGTCAGCACGAAAGTCGCGCCGTAGCCTGCCGCGGCGAGCAGCGCGCCCCAGAACAGGGCGAAGACCCACGGAATGTGCCGGGAGGGTTCTGTTTGCATCATGACATGTGACCTTTGCGGAGCGGACGCGTTTCACTGCTTCGGTATGGCGGTTAGGCGAAGCGATTGGATTGACATGAGGCGATATTGGGTTCAAAACTGGATTGAAAAAATATCCAGTTATAGAAATGTTTCGCAGTCCAGTTTGGCTGACATCCGTCTGCCATCTCTCCGAAGAGCGCTCGGAACCGCTCCCGACACAGCTCTATCACGATCTCGTCCGGGCCGTTCGGGACGGTCGCATTGGCGACGGCGACAGGCTGCCGTCGAGCCGACGTGCCGCAGAAGACCTCGGGGTCTCGCGAACGACCGTGACCTCGGCCTATGAGTTGCTGGCCGCCGAAGGCATCATCACGGTGCGACAGGGGGCAGCGCCGCGCGTGATCTCGCCCGAATATTCGATTCAGGACCAGACATGTCGCCATGGCCCGACCCCGTCCCTGAGAGGGGAGGCGTTGAGTACGGACTTTCGTCGCGAGGTCTTGCCAACCTCCGGTGGGGCGCTTGCGCCTGGGGAGCCGGACGAAACCCTGTTCCCAGCAGATGAATGGGCGCGCCTCCTGCGGCGGGTGTCGCGCAGACGGCTTGGCGCACCCGCGCTCTATGGAGACCCCTATGGGGTTGAAGACCTGCGCCTGGCCCTGCGGGATCGGTTGGCCTCTGACAGGGGCGTTCATGTCGATGCAGATCAGATTGTCATCGTGCCCGGAAGTCAGGCCGCCATGGCGCTGCTCGCGCAGGTCCTCACCGATCCCGGCGATCTCGCCGCGATAGAGGACCCAGGTTGGCTTGGGGCGCGCGCCGCATTTCTCGGGGCGGGACTGCGCCTCTCGCCGCTTCGGGTCGATGCGGGCGGGGCAGATCCCGCGAGCCTGCCCGTGGAGGCGCGGTTGGCCTATCTTACACCTTCGAACCAATATCCGCTTGGCAAACGGCTTTCGCTCTCCCGTAGGCTGGAGTTCATCGCCCGCGCCAAGGTGACGGGCGCGGTTCTGATCGAGGACGATTACGACAGCGATTTTCATTGGTCAGGCCGCACGATCCCCGCTTTGGCGGCGCAGGATCATGACGGGCATGTCGTGCTGATCGGTTCCGCGTCAAAGGCCCTGCTGCCTGCCTTGCGGATTGGCTGGATCGTTGTGCCACCCGGCCTGATCGACACGGTGCACAGGGCCCAGCGGAACCTTGGAATGATAGCGAACCTTCATGCCCAGTTCGCTCTGGCGGAGCTGATGCAGTCCGGGCGCTATCGTGTCCAAATCCGGCGTATCGCGCGAGACTATCACGGACGTGTTCGCACGCTTGTGGAAGCTTTGACCGCGATCTCTGAGGTGACAGTTCATCCGCCCGACGGGGGTGTGCAGGTCACCCTACAATTTAGGAGCGATTTGGATGAGGAACCTGTTCTGGCGGAATTGGCACGTCGCGGTCTGCATCCGGGACGGCTCTCCGGCTATTGTCAGAGAGGCGACCTGCGAGGGCTGGTGATCGGTGTGGGCAGCGCCACGCCCGAACGCATCACGATGTTGCGCGACGGCCTGAGAAATCTGTTCGATCAGGATACGAAGCATGTGTGAAGCTTGGCAAGTACTTCGGGTCGAAAACAACCCAGACCTATAACCGGCCATTCGCACATACTGCAGCGAAAGTCTGCAATCCGCCGATTTTGTTGAAAAAGTCGGTTTCCAATACTTGATAGCAGTTCTCGTAGAACGTGGTTTCAAAGGCGCCTTAAAACGAAAATCCTATTCCGATTGCAGTTGCCTCGTGAAATTAGTTTCTAACTATTCCTGCTTGAAATAACCCGGCGGACTTTTTCAACAAAATCGGCCGCTTTAGGGACTTGAAATCTGTAGGTTGAACGACCGACTTGGCGACGCTTCCCTGATCGGCGAGATCAGGTCAGGCGCCTTCGCGGTTATTCTCAATTTGACTATGCCGGAATGGCGTTTCACACCAATGTGGCCGTCCTACAAGACCATTGCTGAAACTGGAACGTTTTGGGCTGGAGTTTTCCGCGTCAGGGTCCCGACTGGGAGAAGGAGCTAACGTGATGAAGGTGAACGATTAGGCCGCGTAATGTTCGAACAGGCGACACGGCTAAGACCTTAGCGCAGGGAGCCCGACGCCCGTGCTCTCAAAACCACCGTCCGAGGAAATAACCTGGCCGGTGACATAACTGGCCTTGGCACTGCACAGGAAAACGATGACCTCGCCGATTTCGCCTTCCGAACCGTAGCGGTTGAGCGGAATGGCGTCGTGGTAGGCGGCAATAATTTCCGGGGTATGGACGGCCATGGCCAGCTTGGTGCGGACGGGACCCGGGCACACGCAGTTGGCGCGGATGCCGTATTCGCCAAGTTCTGCGGCCTGCTGCTTGGTCAGATGGATGACAGCGGCCTTTGAGGTGCCATAGGCCACGCGCAGGGTCGAGGCGCGCAGGCCCGAGATGCTCGCGATGTTGACGATGGCACCCCTGGAGGCCTTGAGGGCGGGTGTAGCTGCCTGAGACATCAAGAAGACGCCGTCGAAATTGGTCTCCATGACAGTCCGCCACCGGGCGAAACTGGTATCTTCTATCGGACCGAAATCGGCGACACCGGCATTGTTGACCAGGGCATCGATGCGGCCGAAGGTTGCCATCACGTCTGTGAAGAGCTGGTCCACGGGTTCCTGTTGGGAAATGTCGCATACGAAGGCCTTGGCGCCGTCCAGTCCCTTCGAGGCCTCCTCCAGGGCGGGCACATCCCGGTCGATCATCGCGACCTGCCAGCCCTCGCGCAGGAATATCTTCGTCGTTGCCAAGCCGATACCCCGGGCCGCACCGGTCACAAGAGCGAGTTTCTGTGTCATGTTTGGTTGTCTCCGGGAGAAAATCAGATTGCGGCGTTACCCATCAGGATTGCCATGCCGCCGTCGACGCGCAGATCGACGCCGGTGATAAACCCGGCCGCGTCGGACGCAAGGAAAAGAGCGGCTTCAGCCACGTCCCATCCAGTGCCCTGCCGTTTCATCGGAACCTGGGCGGCGCGCGTCTTCGCTATCGTTTCCGCATTGGCAGACGTCGCGATGTGAGCCTGGACATGCGGCGTATCGATCATGCCGGGCACGACCGTGTTGGAGCGCACGCCGCGGGCGGCATATTCTGTAGCAACACTACGGGACAGGCGGCAAAGAGCCGCTTTGGAGGTTTCGTAGCCGACATAAGGGTAAGGACCGTTCAGATGGGCGGCTAGCGTCGTAATATAGACGATGGCGCCTCCCCCGTCCTTTTCAAGCTCTGGCAGGGCGGCCTGGGTGATATGGAACGCAGCGTCCAGATTGATCGAAAAGACGCGGCGCCAGTCCTCGTAAGGCGTATCGCCGATGCCACCTCGGGTGCTGATGCCGATGTTGTAGTGAAGGATGTCCAGACCGCCGAAGGCGCTGACGGCTTCTGTCACGGCGGCCGCCGCGGCCTCAGGGTCGGTCATGTCGCCGACAAAGGACGCCGCCCTTCCACCTTCGCCCTGGATCAGGCCGACCGTTTCCGTCGCAGCCTTGCCGTTTTGATCTATCACAAGCACCTGGCCACCTTCGCGGGCGTAGAGAACGGCAGCTGCCTTGCCATTGCCCCAGCCAGGGCCGACGGATCCGCCACCTATCACTGCGATACGTTTGCCCTCAACCCGGCTTGATTTACCGTTCTTTGTCATTGCATCACCTGATTGGGCAGCCAGAGCGCGATCTCCGGAAACGCGATGACGAGACCGAGTAGAACGAGTTGCACCAGCACGAAGGGAACGATGCCGCGGTAGATGTCGCGCATGGTCAGCATGTCACCGGCGGCGCCTTTCAGATAAAACAGAGCAAATCCGAAGGGTGGCGTCAGGAAACTGGTCTGCAGGTTGAGTGATACCAGAATGGCGAACCAATAGATCATCTGAGAACTGTCGATATGGTTGCCAAGATCCATCAAAGGCACCACCGGCGCGAAGATCGGCAGCATGATCAGGGTAATCTCGATCCAGTCGAAGAAGAAGCCCATCACGAAGATCATCGCCATCATGGAGATCAGCAGACCCCAGTCGCCAAAGGGCAGTGCGCGGGCCGTCTCGACGATGAAATGCTCACCGCCGACTTTCCGGAAAATGTAGGAAAAGGCCGTGGCACCGACGAAGATGAAGAACAGCATTCCCAACGAGGTCACCGCTCCGTCCATGGACTCTTTCAGCGTCGTTCGGTTTAGGCGGCCGCGCAGCAGTCCGAGCAACAGGGCGGCCGCGACGCCGACGCCCGAGGCTTCAGTCGGAGTGGCGATGCCCCCAAGGATGGAGCCCAAGACGGCGATGATCATCAGAAGTGGTGCGAGAACGGACTTGATCGCTTCCAGCCAAAGGCCGCGCCTTTCATCGTCACTCAAGGGCGGTGCCTTGGGGGCAACAGAGGGCTGCAAAAACGAGCGGACAACGATATAGATCACATAGCAGCTGGCAAGGAGAAGGCCTGGCAAAAGAGCGGCGACGAACAAGCGGCCGAGCGAGACCGACAGCAGGTCGCCCATGAACACCAGCATCACTGAAGGCGGAATGAGAATGCCAAGCGTGCCCGCCGAGGCAACCGTGCCGGCGGAGAGGCCCTTGTCGTAGCCGCGCTCCAGCATGGTAGGGATGGCCAGCATGGTCAGCATGACAACCGAGGCCCCGATGATGCCCGTCGCGGCAGCCAGAATGGTGCCCATGAGAATGACCGCCAGCGCGAGGCCGCCGGGAATGATGCGCATCAGGCGCTGCAGGGTCAGCAGCAAATCTTCGGCGATGCGCGTCTTTTCCATAACGAGCCCCATGAAAATGAACATGGGGGCCGCAACAAGGACAGCGTTGTCGATTGTTCCTGAGAAAATACGGTTGGGCAGCAAGGTGGCCTGGACCAGCCGCATGTCTCCAGTCCAGATCGCAAGCAGTC
>JBNKOQ010000129.1:0-8728 GCA_050294735.1 Roseibium sp.
CGGCGCCATCGGTCACTGCGACTTCCATCCGAATTCACGCAATGTGATCCCGGGCAAGGTGGTGTTCACCGTCGATTTCCGCTCCCCCAACCAGGACATCCTGGACGGCATGAAGGCCGAATTCGAGGCGAAAGCCCCGAAGATCGCCGAGGAACTGGGACTGTCCGTTGAAATCGAGGAAGCTGGTCATTTCGACCCGGTGACCTTCGACGAGAATTGCGTCAAGGCGGTCCGCAATGCCGCCGAACGGCTCGGCTATTCCCACCAGGACATCGTCTCGGGCGCCGGGCACGATGCCTGCTGGATCAACAAGGTCGCCCCGACCTCAATGATCATGTGCCCCTGCGTCGATGGCCTGTCCCACAACGAAGCGGAAGAGATCTCCAAGGAATGGGCGACGGCTGGAGCGGATGTCCTCTTCCATGCGGTCGTCGAAACGGCGGAGATTGTGGAGTAATGATGGCGTCCCACGGAGCGGCAGCGGTTCTGGCGGCAAGCCTTTTCGGGGTTTCCTCGGATGCGGCTGCCTTTTCCGTGGGAGACAGTTGGGATTGGCAGCTCACAGCGCCCGTCGATCTAAAGCGCCCGGTTGCCGTGATGGATCTGCATCCCGATCTGGTGTCCAAAGCAGACGTTGAAGGGCTGAAAAGCCAAGGCGTTGAAACCGTGTGTTACGTCAGCGTCGGAACGGTCGAGAAGACGTCGCCGGACAAGACGTCTTTTCCCGCATCCATTATCGGCCGCACTTACGAGGATTGGCCGGAAGAGAGATTCCTGGATATTCGACGTTTCGATGTTCTTCTCCCTCTGATGAGGAGACGGTTTGAGCGGTGCAAAGCACTCGGTTTCGATGCCATCGAAGCGGACAATATGGACGTCCATGAAAACGAGAGCGGTTTCGACCTCTCCAGGGATGACGGTGTTGCCTACATTAAGGCTCTTGCGGAAACCGCGCATGAGCTGGGGCTGAAGATTGGGCAAAAGAATGTGCCAGACCTGACGAGCGTGCTTGTCGAGACGCTGGATTTCGCGATCACAGAAAGCTGCTATCAGGACGATTGGTGCGAGGCTGTCACGGCATATGTCAGGGCGGGGAAGCCTGTCTTCGACGCGGAATATACAGACAGGCCAATCGACTTCGCGAGTGCGTGTGAGCAAGCGGACAGCTTGAAACTTTCGATGATCCTGAAAGACCGGGATCTCACGGCGCCGCGTTCGACGTGCCATTAAGAAATCCCGGAAAGCCGGATTAAGAATTCCAGCCAGAGAATGGCTAACTTGAATGAAAATGATAGACAAAAAGGGGAACGATAATGGCAACGAAGGTGATCAAGGGCGGAACGGTCGTCACAGCCGATCTGACCTATGAAGCGGACGTAAAAATCGAGGGCGGCAAGATCGTCGAAATCGGCCCGAACCTCTTCGGCGACGAGACCCTGGACGCGACCGGCTGTTACATCATGCCGGGCGGGATCGATCCGCACACCCATCTCGAAATGCCCTTCATGGGCACCTATTCCGCCGACAATTTCGACAGCGGCACAAGGGCAGCGCTGGCCGGCGGTACCACCATGGTGGTCGACTTTGCCCTGCCCTCGCCCAACCAGTCGCTGCTCGAAGCCCTGCAGGCCTGGGACAACAAGTCTTCCATGGCACACTGCGACTATTCCTTCCACATGGCGATCACCTGGTGGGGCGAACAGGTCTTCAACGAGATGGAGACGGTTGTCCGCGAGCGCGGCATCAACACATTCAAGCATTTCATGGCCTACAAAGGCGCCCTGATGGTGCAGGACGACGAAATGTATGCCTCGTTCCAGCGCTGTGCGGAACTCGGCGCCATGCCGCTGGTGCACGCGGAAAACGGCGACGTGGTCGCGGATCTTTCCGCCAGGCTGCTGGCCGATGGCAACAACGGTCCGGAAGCTCACGCCTATTCCCGCCCGCCGCAGGTCGAGGGCGAAGCCACCAACCGGGCGATCATGATCGCCGACATGGCCGGGGTTCCGCTCTATGTGGTGCATACTTCGTGCGAGGAAAGTCATGAAGCGATCCGCCGGGCCCGCCAGGCCGGCAAGCGCGTCTATGGCGAACCGCTGATCCAGCACCTGACCCTCGACGACAGCGAATACAAAAACCCGGACTGGGATCATGCCGCCCGCCGGGTCATGTCGCCGCCGTTCCGCAACAAGCAGCATCAGGACAGCCTGTGGGCGGGTCTTGCCGCCGGGTCGCTGCAAGTGGTCGCCACCGACCATTGCGCCTTTACCACCGATCAGAAGCGCTATGGCGTCGGCGATTTCACCAAGATCCCGAACGGTACCGGTGGCCTGGAAGACCGCCTGCCGATGCTCTGGACCTATGGTGTTGCAACGGGCCGTCTGACACCAAACGAATTCGTCGCGGTGACCTCGACAAATATCGCCAAGATCATGAATATCTACCCGAAAAAGGGCGCCGTTCTGGTGGGAGCGGATGCCGATCTGGTGGTCTGGGATCTGGAAAAGGAAAAGACGATTTCCGCCTCAACGCAGCAGTCGGCCATCGACTACAATGTGTTCGAGGGCAAAAAGGTCAAGGGCCTGCCACGCTACACGCTGACCCGTGGCCGGGTGGCCGTTGAGGATGGCACCATGAAGCCGCAGCAGGGCCATGGCGAGTTCGTCAAACGCGAGCCGTTCACCGCTGTCAACAAGGCCCTGTCGAGCTGGAAGGAACTGACCGCGCCGCGCAAGGTGGAGCGCTCCGGCATTCCGGCCAGCGGCGTTTAAAAAGTGCTTGATGACCGCCCGGCCGATATCCGCATTGCCGTTGCCTTGATTATCAGTCCACAGAGCGAAATGCTGCTTGTGCGCAAACAGGGAACGGACGTGTTTATTCAGCCGGGCGGGAAGATCGACCCGGGCGAAACGCCGCTTCAGGCACTTGTCCGGGAACTGAAAGAAGAACTGGATTTGAACTGGAATGAGGAGTGCTTCCGGGCCCTCGGAACATTCCGGGACATGGCCGCCAATGAATCTGGCAAGATCGTCGAGGCGGAGGCCTATGTTACCTTCGCCCAACCAGTGATAAAGCCACAGGCGGAAATAGAAGACGTGAAATGGCTGCCGATTGAGGGGACAACGACAGTGAAACGCGCTGCGCTTAGCGAAAACCAACTTTTTCCACTGGCCGCCGAACTTTTGGCGGAACGCACAGGGATGCCACAATGACCTCGGCCTCGGAAAATTCCGTCGTTTCGGCGAAGGACCTGTGCCTCACCTTTCAGACCAACGATGGCCCGGTCCATGCCTTGCAGGGGATCGATTTGACGATCAACGAGGGCGATTTCGTCTCGTTTATCGGACCGTCCGGCTGCGGTAAGACAACCTTGCTGCGGGTGATTGCGGATCTGGAACAGCCGACAGGCGGCTCCATCACGGTCAACGGATTGACGCCGCATGAGGCCCGTTTGAAGCGTGCCTATGGCTACGTCTTTCAGGCCGCTGCGCTTTATCCCTGGCGGACCATTGCCGGCAATATTGCTCTGCCCCTGGAAATTATGGGGTTGTCCAGGTCCGAACAGCAGCAGCGTATCGCCAAGAACATGGAACTGGTGAACCTGACGGGCTTTGAGAAGAAATTCCCCTGGCAGCTGTCCGGCGGCATGCAGCAGCGCGCCTCTATCGCGCGCGCCTTATCTGTCGAACCTGATCTTCTGCTGATGGATGAACCTTTCGGGGCGCTCGATGAAATCGTGCGCGATCATCTCAACGATCAGCTGCACCAGCTCTGGGCCAAGACCAACAAGACCGTTGTCTTTGTCACTCATTCGATCCCGGAAGCGGTCTATCTGTCGACCAAGATCGTGGTGCTCTGTCCGCGCCCGGGGCGGATTTACGATGTGATCGAAAGCGACCTGCCCCGCGAGCGCACTCTGGACATGCGCGAGAGCCCCGAGTTCCTGAAAATCGCCCACCGCGTCCGCGAAGGTCTCAAGGCGGGGCATAGTTACGATGACTGAGACCCCCTTTCCTGCGTCCCGAAGCACCAATCCTTTCGCCGGTCTGATGTCCGGTACAGCGGGACCGGTTCTGGTGATCTTACTTGCGATCATCGCGATCTGGTATGTGGCCTCGGTCGCGCTCAATACGCCGTTCCAGTACGTGCTCTATGAACAAACAGACACAACGGAAGTTCCCCTCAGCCAGCTGGTGACTGACACATTCGCCCAGGAACGTCCGGTTCTTCCCGCACCGCATCAGGTGATTGAGGAAATCTACAAGACGACCGTCCTGAAGAAGGTGACATCAAAACGGTCGCTGGTGTTTCATTCCTGGATCACACTTTCAACGACCCTGCTCGGCTTTCTGATTGGCACCTGTCTCGGTATCCTGCTCGCAATCGGCATCGTGCATTCCCGCGTGCTCGACAAATCCCTGATGCCCTGGGTGATTTCATCCCAGACAATCCCGATCCTTGCCATCGCCCCGATGATCATTGTGGTGCTCAACGCGGTTGGAATTTCCGGACTGCTGCCCAAGGCGATGATCTCGACCTATCTGTCGTTCTTCCCGGTGACCGTGGGCATGGTGAAAGGGCTCCGCTCGCCGGAGATCATTCATCTGGATTTGATGCACACCTATAGCGCCTCCAAGATACAAACCTTCTGGAAACTGCGCCTGCCCTACGCGGTGCCTTATCTGTTCACCTCGATGAAGATCGGCATCGCCGCCTCTCTGGTCGGAGCGATCATTGGTGAACTGCCGACCGGCGCTGTTGCCGGTCTCGGTGCCCGCTTGCTTGCAGGCTCCTATTATGGCCAGACCGTGCAGATCTGGTCGGCTCTGCTTATGGCCGCCTTCCTCGCGGGTTCCCTGGTTGCCCTGATCGGCATTCTGGAAAAACTGACATTGAAACGTATGGGGATGGCTCAATGAGCACCGCTTTCAAACGCCCCCGCGGGATGGCGCTGATCCTGTCCGCCGGGATGAGCCTTGCCGCCCTCACCGCTCTGGTCAGCAACGCATTTGGATCCGAGTTCCCGGTTATCGATATTCCGCGCCTTACGATCGCGGCAGTCGTTCTATTTGTGATCGGCACCGCCTTCGCCCTGGCTTTCCTTCGCGGGCTTACGGGCGATCTGATCATTCTGGCCGCTTCCCTTTTTTCAGCCTACGCATTGATCGAGACCAGTGGCCAGCACACGGGCGACGCCTCGTTCGGTTTCTGGATGCTGACGATTGCCGCTTGGGGATCGGGATGGTTGTTTGTCGAGAGATTATCCGCCTGGAAGATGCTTGAAGGCTGGGCACAGCGTATCGTCAATCTGGCGATCCCGCTCCTGTTCGGCATCTGGCTGCTGATCCTCTGGCAGGTCATCGTGAAGGGATTTGGCATCCCGAAGGTTCTCCTGCCGGCTCCGGACGAAATCTGGCTGCGGCTCACCACATCCGTGCCCATCCTTTGGGCTGATTTCAGACAGACCTTCATGAAAGCCGTGCTGATCGGCTATGCGATGGGCTGCGGTTCCGGCTTTGTCATCGCTATTCTGGTGGACCGCGTACCGTTCCTGCGCAGAGGCTTGCTGCCTGTCGGCAACCTTGTCTCCGCTCTGCCGATTATCGGCGTTGCCCCGATCATGGTCATGTGGTTCGGCTTCGACTGGCCATCAAAAGCCGCGGTCGTTATCATCATGACCTTCTTCCCAATGCTGGTGAATACGGTGTCCGGCCTTGCCGCCAGCGACGCCATGCAGCGGGGCCTGATGCGCACCTACGCCGCGAACTATTGGCAGACGCTGTTCAAATTGCGGCTGCCGATGGCCATGCCGTTCATCTTCAATGCGCTAAAGATCAACTCGACCCTGGCGCTTATTGGCGCCATCGTGGCGGAATTCTTCGGCACCCCCATCGTGGGCATGGGCTTCCGGATTTCAACGGAAGTCGGCCGGATGAATGTCGATATGGTCTGGGCGGAAATCGCCGTGGCTGCCGTGGCCGGGTCGTTGTTCTATGGCGCCGTGGCTCTCCTCGAACGCGGGGTCACTTTCTGGCATCCCTCTGTCCGGGGATAAGACCTAGGGCTGAATTGTTGCAGGAGCCTTATAGTGGAGCCAGAAATGTCCTCTATCCGGATGTAAACGCCACCACATCAACCATAGATTGATAATCATTCCCCGCTCTAATATAGATGGAATCGTTTTTGCGAATCCCGGGGGACGCGGTGACTATTTACTTGAGACGGACCGGGGGCTTTGCCGTTCTTGCAGGGGCACTGCTTCTCGGCGGCCTTTGCGGACAGGCGAATGCCAAAAAGTCCTCGGTCTATTCGATGCAGGAATTCTTTCGAAGAACCGCGCAATCCCTGCAGGAACATGATGTTGAAGCAGCCGTTCAGCTGCTTGACTTGACGCGGACTTCCGGAGCGGCGGACGATGGTTTGCGCTTGCGCCTGCGGCTACACAGCATTCTTCAGCTCATGACGGACAAGGGCTGGCATATGGAGGGCCCGTTTGCGGTCGACTTCAGCGATGCGATAGCCAGTCAGTTCGACGGTCTGGACTGTAAAACAGCCATGCAGACCGAGATTGTTGTTTACCTGCTTAGGCAGAACGATCAAGAGAACGCGATCAGGATCATTCAATCCGTATCGTCTGCTGACGTTACGGACAACAATTGCGGCGCGCTGAACCTCAAAACGCTGGCCATTGCGTTGGCGGTGGAGAAACCAGGGCCCTTGTTTGCAAATGATCAGGGAGATTTCTGGGCCGACGGCAATACGCTTGTCTATCAGGTTCCTCCGATTTTGAACGACGAACAGGTGTCCGCTTTCACAGAGCTTCTCGTTGATCACAGGCCGGTGCATCTGGACAGGGCTGCTGCCTATCGCTTCATTGCAATCGACGCCCAGTTTTATGGTCTCAACAAATATTCTGAATATCTCGAGCAAAAAGCGGTAGAAGAAGCGCTGAAGAACTGACACTCACCGATTCAGCGGACCTCTGTTATGAAACCCAGCCGTGACATATCCCGCCTCCTTGAGATCATGGCGGCGTTGAGGACACCTGTGACCGGTTGCCCCTGGGATCTTGAGCAGGATTTCGCCAGCATTGCACCCTATACCCTTGAGGAAGCCTATGAGGTGGCCGAGGCCATTCGCAATGACGACATGGATAATCTGAGGGAAGAACTCGGCGATCTTCTGTTGCAGGTCGTCTACCACGCAAGGATGGCGGAAGAGGACGAACACTTCGATTTCTCCGACGTGGTCGAAGGCATCACTCAAAAGATGATCCGCCGCCACCCGCACGTCTTTGGAGATGAAGACGCACGCTCGGCAGGTATGGCCAAAGGCATGTGGGAGCGGATCAAGGCAGAGGAAA
Source organism: Roseibium sp. (assembly GCA_050294735.1). Lineage (GTDB taxonomy): Bacteria > Pseudomonadota > Alphaproteobacteria > Rhizobiales > Stappiaceae > Roseibium. The sequence continues at coordinate 7,364 of JBNKOQ010000129.1, forward strand.
AAGCCGAGAGAAAGGCCCGCCGTGACACGTTAGGCCTGGCCGAACGGCACAAACGCTTCCTGGATGAGGTTCCCTCTGCCTTCCCTGCCCTCACTGAAGCGGAAAAACTTCAGCGCAAGGCGTCAAAGGTCGGTTTCGATTGGGGCGATCCGGTTCCTGTCCTGGCGAAAATCCGTGAGGAGACCGAGGAGCTCAAAGCTGAACTGGCGGCCCCAGCGCCGGACCGCGACCGGATCGAGGACGAACTCGGTGACACGCTTTTCGCATTGGCCAATCTCGCCCGGCATCTGGACATCGACCCGGAAGCCGCACTCAGGCGCACAAACCACAAATTCCGGACCCGGTTTGCCGCCATAGAAGACCATGCCGGGGAAACGAAGACCACGCTGGACGAGATGACGCTGGATGAGATGGAAGAGGTTTGGCAAGCGGCAAAACGAAAGCCAACGGCCTAAACTGTCAGCTCTGACCTGTGGGGATATGGATGCCGTCTTCCGGCTGCCCACAGGTATCAATGTTCCAGATATGCGGCGAAGGCTTGCCTGAAGGGTCCACGTTGCTTGTCGCTTACGCGGACCTCCGCTTCAACAAACTCATCGGTGTCTTCCCGGTCCATAACCTCGGCGATCTGATAAAGCTGCGCAATCAGGGCCCCATCCGTGACGGGCAACCGCACAGTGAAGATGTCGTCATGCTGCGCAATGAACGCATCGATGCGCGCATAGAGCTGGTCGACGCCTTCACCTGTGAGCGCGGACAGGGCAATCGGTCCCTCCCCGGCCTTTTCCTCCAGCAGCTTTTCCCGGTAGAGCGGATCGAGGCAATCGATTTTGTTCCAGACCTCCACCACCGGCGCCCCTGATTGAGGATTAACCCCGAGATCGTCCAGTGTCTTTTTGACGTCCTCTGCCTGGGCCTCCGTATCCTGATGCGAAATGTCACGGACGTGCAGGATGAGATCCGCCTCCAGCACCTCTTCCAGCGTCGCGCGGAACGCGGCGACCAGATGGGTGGGAAGATCGGAAATGAAACCAACGGTGTCAGAGAGGATCACTTCCCGGCCGTGCGGCAGCTTTATCTTCCGAAGGGTCGGATCGAGCGTTGCAAAGAGGAGATCCTCGGCAAAGACCGCCGACTTGGTCATCCGGTTGAACAGCGTCGACTTGCCGGCGTTCGTATAACCGACAAGAGCGACGACCGGCTGTGGGATCTTCTTGCGTTTTTTCCGGTGCAGGTCACGGGTCCGGCGCACACCTTCAAGCTGCTTTTGCAAGGCGATGATGCGGTCCTGGATCTGGCGTCTATCCGCCTCGATCTGGGTTTCGCCCGGCCCGCCCATAAATCCGGCACCGCCGCGCTGACGTT
>JBNKOQ010000130.1:0-8724 GCA_050294735.1 Roseibium sp.
ATATCCTGGGCCTGTCTTTGCAGATAGACCGCATAGAGCGCATCGGTCGCCACCTGCTCCGTAATGTCCTTTTCCATGTCAGCCAGTTCAGGCCACACCAGAATCAACTGTTCAAAGCTCACATCCGGATAGGACAGAAGATCAAAGGCCGACCGGCGCACGCCATCCTGATTGACCGGAAGCCCCCTCTTCTGGGCGACAGCCGGGGTCACGATCAATCCCCGCAGAAGTTCGCGCGCCGAAGCGATCTTCTGCATTTTCGTTTCGAAAGCGACTCGACGCTTCTCCGACACACAGCCAAGCTCCAGTCCCAGCGGGGTCAGACGCTGATCCGCATTGTCAGCACGAAGAGACAGCCGGTACTCCGCCCGCGAGGTGAACATGCGGTAGGGCTCAGTGATACCCCGTGTGATCAGATCATCGATCATCACACCCATGTATCCCTGACTACGATCCACCGTGAACGGATCCCGGTCCTGGGCTTTCAGTGCCGCATTCAGTCCGGCGATAAGCCCTTGCGCCCCTGCCTCTTCATATCCGGTCGTGCCGTTGATTTGCCCCGCCAGGAACAGGCCCCCGCACCGCTTGGCTTCCAGCGTTGCCTTCAGCTCCCGCGGATCGACGTGATCGTATTCGATGGCATAGCCTGGCTGAATGACGCTCACGTTCTCCAGACCTGGGATGGTTTTGAGAAACGCCAGCTGAGCATCTTCAGGCAAGGACGTGGAAATGCCGTTTGGATAGACCGTATGATCGTCCAGCCCCTCAGGCTCCAAAAAGATCTGATGCCCGTCGCGATCACCGAACCGGACGATCTTGTCTTCGATAGACGGGCAGTACCTTGGGCCACGTCCCTTGATCTCACCGGAATACATAGCCGACCGGGAAAGATTGTCGCGAATGATCGCATGCGTCTGCGGTGTGGTCCGGGTGATATGGCACGGGATCTGCGCCGTCTCGATCTTGTCAGTCAGGGTCGAGAACGGAATGGGCTCTTCGTCCCCCGGCTGTTCTTCCAGGATATCCCAGTTGATCGTCCGCCCGTCGAGACGCGCCGGTGTCCCGGTCTTGAGGCGGCCGAGGTCGAAGCCAATTTCTTCCAAAGACGCAGATAAACCCATCGCCGGACCTTCGCCCTGGCGGCCCGCGGGTATCTTCTTGTCGCCGATGTGGATCAATCCGCGCAAGAAGGTTCCGCTGGTCAGCACCACGGCCCGGCAGGCGATCTCCCGGCCATCCGCAATCCGGACTCCAGCGATTGCGGCATCCTCGAACAGAAAGCGATCAGCCTCCCCCTCAACCACATCAAGATTGTCGATCGCCGCTATTTCGGCCTGCATCGCCTCGCGGTAAAGCTTGCGGTCAGCCTGGGCCCGTGGTCCGCGAACAGCCGGGCCCTTGCGGCGGTTGAGCATGCGGAACTGTATTCCGCCCTTGTCGGCCACACGGCCCATCAAACCGTCCAGCGCATCGATCTCCCTGACAAGGTGTCCCTTGCCAAGACCGCCAATCGCCGGATTGCAGGACATGACACCTATGGTCTCGAAGCGATGCGTTACCAGGGCCGTCCTGGACCCCAGACGCGCTGCGGCCGCAGCAGCCTCACAGCCGGCATGACCGCCGCCGATCACCACCACATCGTATGTCATTTTGCTCTGGGTCATAAGTCAAACATCCGAAGCAGGCTTGCAGTCTCTCAGGAGACCGGCAGCCAAACATTCATGAAAGAAAACCGAAATCCGTCTTGCCGCTCAAAGCAACACACCAGCATGCGAACCATCGCCGCCGAGGCCAAGCGCTTTCGTTGGAATTCTTATAAATTGGCGGATCCCTCCGGTCAAAAGAAAACCGGGTCTTCCAGCCATCAAACGCAGCCGCAGGTGCCAGTCAGATACTATTCAAAGGCCGGACCGCCCGTGCAGATGATTCACGTGAAACATGTTCCGGTTCTGAACCGATCCTTGATTCACGTGAAACAGTGGCTATTTCCCGATGCAAAAATCCCGGAAAATAACATCGAGAAGATCTTCCACATCGATCCGTCCGGTGATCCGCCCAAGGGCGTCCGCTGCCTTTCTCAAGTCCTCTGCCCGAAGCTCCCCCGGCAAATGTTCCTGCGAAACACCGTGCCGCAAGCATGTCTCGCATTCCAGCAGGAAATGGCGGTGCCTCTGGCGTGTCGCCAGCGGGGCTTCGCTAACGGAGATCATTTCCCCAGCGAAACACGAAAGACGGGATAATAGGGCATTCATTCCGTCCGCATCTTTGCAGGAACAAGGAATTTCAAGGCTTGTTCCGGAAGAGTCTCGTTTCGGAAGAGTCTCAAGATCGGCCTTTGTATGAATGATCCAGACAGGAACATTCGCTCGAACCTCATCACTCAAACCCGATGCGGAGTGATCGGGGGCAAGCCCCCCCGGCTCCATGGCCCAGAGAATCAGATCGGCTGCTTCGCCCCGTGCCCGCGCCCGGCGGATGCCTTCCTGTTCGACACGGCCATCGGTCTCTCTAAGGCCAGCCGTATCAACGAGGGTGATCGGATACCCCCCCAGATCCAGATGAACCTCGATCGCATCCCGTGTGGTGCCGGCCTCTTCGGTGACAATCGCCACCTCCCGCCCGGCTATCGCGTTCAGCAAACTGGACTTGCCCGCATTCGGCGCGCCCATCAAAACCACCTGAAGACCGGCCCGTAGTCTCTCACCGCTTTTTGAGCGTTCCAGATGATCGGATATTTCCCGCGCCAGATCTCCTGCCTCGGACCAGACCTGATCGGCCACTCTCCCCGGCACGTCCTCCTCATCGGCGAAATCGAAATCAGCCTCGATCATCGCCCTCATCTGAACAAGACGGGTGCGCCAGCCATCGTACAGCCTGCCAAGTTCGCCACCCATCTGCCGGAAGGCCTGCTTGCGCTGAGCCTCTGTCTCCGCAGCTATCAGGTCCGACAGGCCTTCAACTTCCGTCAGATCCATGCGCCCGCACTCAAAGGCCCGGCGGGTGAACTCACCGGCCTCCGCAGGCCGCAGGCCTTCCAGCTCCGACAACACCGACAGGATACGGGCGACCACAGCCCCGCCGCCATGGCATTGAAGCTCAGCGACATCCTCCCCCGTGAAGCTGGCTGGTCCCTTGAAGAACAGGACGAGGGCTTCATCCAGAACATCGCCGTTGCCAGGATCGGAGATCTGCCGCACAGAGGCCTTGCGCGGTGCCGGAACAGCTCCACATAACCGGGTTACAGCCGCCTGGGTGGCAGGTCCGGACAACCGGATAACCGCAACCCCTGACGGTAGAGCACCACTCGAAAGCGCGAAGATCGTATCTGACATCTATTCAAATCACCTCAACAGACAGCCGCACAAGCAGACTTGCGCTCGCTGCCAAATTCCTAAACCCTAGCCACCCTGTACCGTCCAGCTGAAAGCCCTTGAAAGGACTTCAACTCCCAATGACCGAGAACCGCCTCGCCCGCTCAAACAGTCCTTATCTGCTCCAGCACAAGGACAACCCGGTTCACTGGTATCCATGGGGAGAAGAAGCGCTCGCCGCAGCCAGGGAGCAGAACAAGCCCATTCTGCTATCCGTCGGATACGCCGCCTGCCATTGGTGTCATGTCATGGCCCACGAAAGCTTCGAGGACCCGCAGACAGCGGAGGTAATGAACCGCCTCTTCATCAATATCAAGGTCGATCGTGAAGAACGGCCCGATATCGATCAGATCTACATGAAAGCACTGCATGCGCTTGGCGAGCAAGGCGGCTGGCCTTTGACCATGTTCCTCACGTCGGATGCGGATCCCTTCTGGGGCGGAACCTATTATCCAAAGACCGCCCAATGGGGCCGGCCCTCCTTTGTCGATGTCCTGGAGGGTGTTTCAAAAACCTACCACACGGATCGGGACCGAATCGAAACCAACCGGTCTGGGTTACGCGAAGCCCTCAAGACGGATATCACCCCCACCGCTCCCATAGACCGAAGCTTGATGATGGCCGCCGGTGATCGCCTTCTTGGCCTGTTCGACAACGAGCACGGCGGTATCAAGGGCGCACCCAAATTCCCTCAGGCCTCGGTTATGGACCTCATCTGGCGAACCGGTTTGCGCGGCGGAAACGACGCGGCCAAGGACACCTTCCTTCACACCCTTAGACAGATCAGCAATGGCGGCATCTACGATCATCTGAAAGGCGGTATCGCCCGCTACTCGGTCGACCATCTCTGGCTCGTTCCCCACTTCGAAAAGATGCTCTACGACAATGGCCAATACCTGAGCCAGTTGACCACGGCCCTCGCCGCATCCGGTGATGAGCTGTTTCGACGCCGAATCGAAGAGACCGCCGATTGGCTCCTGACAGAGATGCGTCAGCCATGCGGTGCCTTTGCCTCGAGTCTCGACGCCGACAGCGAAGGCGAGGAAGGCCGTTTCTATGTCTGGACATCAGACGAGATCAACTCGGTTCTCGGCGAGGAAGACGCTCTGGTATTTGCCAAGGCCTACGACATCCATCCCTCGGGGAACTGGGACGGAGTTACCATTCTGAACCGCCTCAAATGTCCAAGTGTCTCCGCTAGGGAAGAATCCCGTCTTGCCAAAATGCGGGCAAAACTTCTGGCCCACCGGGACGCCAGAATCAGACCAGGGCTGGATGACAAGATCCTCGCGGACTGGAACGGTTACGTTATCGCAGGGCTGGCCCGTGCCAGCCGGTCTGTTTCACGTGAATCATATCTGGAAGCCGCACAGACGGCTTATGGCTTCATCATGACGGACATGGCCCGCAACAACCGCCTCGGCCACTCGTGGCGGCAGAACGAGCTGATCTACCCGGGCTTTGCCACAGACCACGCCAGCATGATGCTGGCTGCCCTCGCCCTGGCGGAAGCCGACCCGGAGAAAGCCCAGACCTATATCGCCGATGCGGAACGGCTGGCCACAGCTCTGGAGGAACACTATCAAAGTGATGAAGGTGCTTATTATCTAACCGCCGACGATGCGCCCGACCTGATTAGCAGACCCCTAAGCGCCGCCGACGAAGCCACTCCCAATGCCAACGGGATGGCTGCAGAGGGGTTCTCCCGCCTTTATCTCATGACGGGCGAAAACCGTTACAAGCGCCTTGCCGACCGATTGCTTGTCGCTCTCTCATCAGAGATCCCAAAGAATGTCTTCGCGACAGCATCCCTCCTCTCTGCCTTTGACACACGCACCAATGGGCGGCTTGCGGTCATCGTCGCGCCGGAAGGAACGGGTCCGAATCCATTTCTCAAGATATTGGACAAGGCAGTCGACCCGGCTCTGATGCGGCTTACAGTGCATTCAACCGACAACTTCCCGGATGGTCATCCAGCCAAGAACAAGAACGCGCTTGAGGGCAAACCAACCGTCTACCTCTGCCGCGAAGGTGCCTGCTCGTTCCCCATACAGAGCCGGAGAGACCTGGAAGCGGCCCTTCAGCGAATAGAATAAGTGGGTGGCATCATCCTTGCCACACCGCGCGTTGCAGACGGAAAAGAACATGCGGCTGTAAGGGATGTCCGTCCTCAAGAGCCGGGTGGAGAAAATCATCGTCCGAACTGCGGCTCATGCCGAGCCGGGTCATCACCCGCTGAGACGGCAAGTTGGTCACAGTGGTAAAGGAAACAATCTCGTCAAACCCCAAGGTTTCGAAACCGATTCGAAGCCAGGCACGGGAGGCCTCTGTGGCAAATCCCTGGCCCCAGGCTTGACGATCCAGCCGCCAGCCAATTTCAACGCACGGATCAAAGGGAAGCGGACTGGCATAGGCCGGCCTGTTCAAACCGACAAATCCGAGAAATTTCCCGGTGGCCTTTTCCTCTATGGGGGCAAAACAAAAACCATCTGCCTTTTGCTTGGCAATCGCGCGATCCATCAGGGCGTTGCTCTCTTCCCGGGACAATACAGCCGGAAAATAGCGCATGACCTCCGGATCGGCATTCATGCTGGCGAAAGGAAGCCTGTCAGCCTCCTGCCATGGCCGGAGGATCAACCGTTCAGTTTCAGCAAACATCAGATAACTCCGTAAAAACCGGATCGAAGCCGAATCAAAATCACATGGTCCGCAGGTGGATTCACGTGAAACACACCCTTAACAAAAAGTAAAAGGCGCGGCGATTTAAAATCGCCACGCCCTTCGATATCCATAACGGAACCGAATCCGGTCAGGTGTTCATGCTGTCGAAGAACTCGTCGTTGGACTTGGTCTGCTTCAGCTTGTCGAGCAGGAACTCGACTGCGTCCACCGTCCCCATCGGGTTGAGGATCCGGCGCAGGACAAATGTCTTCTTGAGACGCTCTGGCGGCACCAGGAGTTCTTCCTTACGTGTACCGGAGCGCTGGATATCAATCGCCGGATAAACGCGCTTGTCGGAGATCTTCCGGTCGAGGATGATTTCCGAGTTACCCGTGCCCTTGAATTCCTCGAAGATGACTTCATCCATACGGCTGCCCGTATCGATAAGCGCCGTCGCGATGATTGTCAGGGAGCCGCCTTCTTCGATATTACGGGCCGCACCGAAGAAGCGTTTCGGACGTTGCAGCGCGTTCGCATCCACACCACCGGTCAGAACCTTGCCCGATGAGGGCACAACGGTGTTGTAGGCGCGTCCAAGGCGCGTAATCGAATCCAGCAGGATAACGACATCGCGGCCATGCTCAACAAGGCGCTTGGCCTTTTCGATGACCATTTCAGCAACCTGAACGTGGCGGGTAGCCGGTTCATCGAACGTCGAGGAAACAACCTCGCCATCCACTGTCCGCTGCATGTCCGTCACTTCTTCCGGACGCTCGTCGATCAACAGAACGATCAGATAGCATTCGGGATGATTTGTTGTGATCGACTTCGCGATGTTCTGCAGGAACACCGTTTTACCGGTTCTCGGCGGAGCGGTGATCAGGCCACGCTGGCCTTTGCCGAGGGGGGCAACGAGATCGATCAGCCTGGAAGAGAGATCCTTTTTCGTCGGATCTTCGATCTCCATGTTGAAACGTTCATCCGGGTAAAGCGGCGTCAGGTTATCAAAATGAACCTTGTGGCGGGCCTTGTCCGGATCTTCAAAATTGATCGTATTGACCTTGAGCAGCGCGAAGTAGCGTTCGCCTTCTTTCGGGCTGCGGATCTGACCTTCGACGGTATCCCCTGTCCGCAGCGAAAAACGCCGGATCTGAGACGGCGACACATAGATGTCGTCAGGACCTGGAAGGTAGTTTGCATCGGGTGAGCGCAGGAACCCGAAACCATCCTGCAAAACTTCCACGACGCCTTCGCCAATAATTTCGACATCCTGATCCGCAAGGTTTTTCAGGATGGCAAACATTAGCTCCTGCTTGCGCATGGTGCTGGCGTTTTCGACTTCGAGCTCCTCAGCGAACTGAAGCAGTTCTGTCGGAGTTTTCTTTTTGAGGTCTTTGAGCTTCATTTCCCGCATTGAGTTGGGATCATTCATCTTGTTGGATATATGCCTAGATTGCTCTTCTGAGCCTTACGCAGAAAACACTGGTTCAGAAGAATACGAAGAAGATATGTTGAGGACTGCCAGATTGGTCTAGATTCAGACATGGCTGCCGGGACCGTTGGACGCGCATGCTCCACAACGCCGGACTTAATTTCGCGAGACCCTAAGGGATTTGAATTAAATCTGCAAGTACATAAAAAGACGTAGGCGGCAAATTTCTCTGCTGCCCAGCAAAACCCGCAATTTAGAACGGTTTCCCGATAACAAGAATAACGATGAAGATCATCAACACCGTCGGAACCTCGTTCAGAACCCGGTAGAACTTGGCTGAATTCTTGTTTTCATCCCGCGCGAAACGTTTCACGCACCGGGAGAGATATCCGTGTACCGCGGACATGAGAAGGACAAGCGTCAGCTTCGCGTGGAACCAGCCCTGACTGAAAGCTCCAATCTCGTAGGCCAGCCAGAGGCCAAAAATCCAGGCAGCAACCATCGCCGGATTGATGATTGCCTTCAGCAGACGCCTTTCCATGACCTTGAAGGTTTCGGACTTGTCCGATCCAACGGCAGCGTCTGCGTGATAGACGAACAGCCTTGGCAAATAGAGCATGCCGGCCATCCATGCGATGATTGAAATCACATGAAGCGCCTTGACCCATTCATAGACACCCATCGATTATCCCCTTTTGACCCGCTCAACCATCCGCGCCACATTTTCAGGATCAGCATCCGGCGTAACGCCATGACCAAGATTGAAAATCAGCGGGCCCTTGTCGAAGGTCTTCAAGATATGATCCACGCCTTCATCCAGCGCCTTTCCGCCAGCGACAAGCCGCATCGGATCGAGGTTGCCCTGGACCGGAACCATTTTCTGGATATCCAGCGCAAGATGATCCGGCGCAGTCCAATCGACACCAACCGCATCTACACCGGTTTTTTCGACAAAGGTTTTCAGCCGGGCCGATGAAGCTTTCGGAAAACCGATAATTTTAGCCTCTGGCCGTACTGCTTTGACACCTTCGACAATTGCCCTGGTTGGACGAATGCTCCAACGCTCAAAACCGGCGTCATCGAGAACACCGGCCCAAGTGTCGAAAATCTGAACCGCATCGGCACCGGCATCAAGCTGACGAAGAAGATACCGGATCGAAGCCGTTACCAGCTGATCGATGAACCTCTGCATTAGGTCCGGGTCACGATAAGCGCCAACACGGGCTGCAATCTGATCTGGCGTCGTATGCCCGGCCACAG
>JBNKOQ010000131.1:0-8627 GCA_050294735.1 Roseibium sp.
GCCCATCAAGCCGGAGACAAACATCATGGGCAGAAGAGCAGCCACAATGGTGAGCGTTGCAATGATGGTCGGGTTGCCGACTTCAGCCACGCCTTCAATAGCGGCCTGTAACGTACTACGCCCATCTTTCATGTTCCAGTGACGCACAATATTTTCCACCACCACAATGGCATCATCAACCAAAATCCCGATAGAGAAAATAAGCGCGAACAGGCTGACCCGGTTGATGGTATAGCCCATGAACTGGGCGGCGAAGAGCGTCAGCAGAATGGTCGTCGGGATGACGATCATGACCACAACGCCGTCCTTCCATCCGATAGTAACCGCCACCAGCGCCACAATCGAAAGGGTCGCCAGGGCCAGATGGAACAACAGCTCGTTGGCCTTCTCATTGGCCGTTTCGCCGTAATCCCTGGTGATATGAACTTCGACGCCGTCTGGAATGAGGCGCCCCTTGAGATCCTCCAAATGATGGACGATCTTTTCCGAAATCACGACCGCATTGGCCCCTGCCCGCTTTGCCAGGGCAATGGAAACCTGCGGCAGACGGGTCACCTGTCCGTCATCCTGCCGGGAAATATGCCACGCCCTCTGCTCAGGATCGCTGGCTCCAATCCGTATCCGGGCAACATCCTTCACATAGACCGGGCGCCCGCTCCGCGTGGTGATCAACAGTAAACCGATGTCCGGAATACCAGTCAGGGTTTGCCCCGCGACAACAGGAACATTGGCCCCGCCCTCGCGCACCGCACCGGCGATGAAGGACCTGTTTGCGGATTGAAGCTTGCCGATCAGCTGATCGAGTGTGACACCGTTGAGAGACAATTTCTCCGGATCCGGCTCGACCCGGACCATTTCGCTTTCGCCGCCGACCAGATAGGTCAACCCGACATCTTCCAGCCGGGACAGCTCCACACGCACTTCATCGGCAAGGGCCTGAAGCGTTTTCGGCGACCACCGGTCCGCCGCTTCCGGTGACGGTGTCAGGGTGGCAACAACAATCGCTACATCGTCGACTCCCCGCCCAACAATCAGCGGCTCGCGGATACCGGACGGGATTTTGTCCATATTGGCGCGGATCCGCTCGTGCACCCGCAGGATCGCATTGTCCTGGTCCGTGCCGACGAAAAAGCGGGCTGTCACCATCACCTGATCGTCGAGGGTCTGGCTGTAGACATGTTCGACACCGCTGATCGCCTTGACGATGGTCTCAAGCGGCTCGGTCACAAGCTTGGCGGCATCAGCCGCCTTGAGCCCGTCCGCGCCAACCAGAATATCGACCATGGGCACCGAGATCTGGGGCTCTTCCTCGCGCGGCAAGGTGATCAGGGAAATCGAACCGAGCACCAGCGCGGCAAACAACAGCAGTGGCGTGAGGGGCGACGTGATGAAGGCCCGCGTCAGGACACCGGAAAGACCGAGCTTCATGGCTTCACCACAACATCACCGTCGCGAAGACCGCTCAGGATCTCGACGCCAGGCGTCCCGTCCTCCAGCACTTGAGGATGGCCAAGCTCCACGACCACATCCAGCAGCCCCGCGGCGGCTCCTTTAACCGAGACGAAATCCAGCCCATGACGGGTCGACACGAAGTCAGGCGGGATGACGATTGCCGATCGCTCGCCGACGGCGATACGCACAGCAACCCGCTCACCGATAAAGTAATCCCCAAGGCCTGCCAGCTGCGCATCGGCTACCACACGGCCCTGGGAAATTTTCGGATAAATCTTGACTATTTTCCCGGTTTTGCCGCCGGACTCGGCAGCCGTCTCGACGCTGTCGCCCACCTTCATGAAACGGGCATGGCGCTCCGGAACCTCGATCCGCAGGAGGAACCCCTGCTGGGCAATGGTCGCGATCACCTCTCCGCCCATGACGACCGACCCGGCCGTCACCGGCACCTCGAGAACCCGCCCGGCCGCCGGCGCTAAAACCCTACCCTCATCCATCTGCTGGACGAGCACCGCCTTTTCCGCCTCCGCTGCCTTCAAATTGCTGCGCGTAACGGTCAGCGCGGTTTCGAGCAAATCAATGCGGGATTTCGAAATTGTGCCGCGCTCGAATAATTTCTGTGCCCGTTCGTACTCGGTTTGACTGTTGTCGAGGCTGGATTGGGCGGAGGCGATGCTGGCGTCCAGCGCCCGCCCCCGCAGAATGAGTTTTTCATCGGAGATGGTCGCGATAACCGCGTCCTTGTTTACCGCAGCTCCTTCCTCGACACTCAGCGAAGTCAGGGTTCCGGAAATACGCGCGCGCGCAGGCACTTCGACCGCCGCCTGAACCGTGCCGTAGATGACTTTCTTATCTGTCACCATTTGGGCCGCAACGGTGAATTCCGCCCCAAGGGCATGTCCCGCCCACGTCAGTGAGGACAGCCAAAAACAAAGACCAAGCGGAATGATCGCGCCCCAAATGAAGGTCTTTTCCATAGGGAGGTGGAAAAACCATCCGGCTTGGGCAGATGCCGCGCGCACTTCATTTTCGGTCTTGATCATGTTCGTTCCCACTCGGCAAAGGCAAACCGTCTTACTTGTTTCACAATATCGAAACTAATGTAGACCTAGCGCAAGTCCGCAGGAAACAATTTGATCTATCTCACACACCTTTGCCAAGCTCTTGGCAGAAAAAGGTCGCGCGGTCTTATCGGGGCAATTCCAGATCGAATGTCTGCGAAGAGACCCCATGAACCGTATCACTTGCCTTGATCGTGACCCGGTTCACACCCGCGGGGATCGCAATTCCGCTCAGGCTGCGGGTAAAGGGCTGTTCATCGACGTGAGGATGAACCAGAACCCGGCTGCCCAGAAGCGCCCCATCGGGACCGAAAACCTGCCAACGGTTGGCATAATGGTCCCAGCCTTCATCGGCGTGACGAAGGGTGACAGACACTGTCCAGTTGTCTCCGTGCTGACGCGCCGTTGCATTGACGATCTCAACCTCTCCAGCGAAGACCTGCCCCGCGGTGGTTAGCAACATAAGGGTAGCAGCTGCAAAAAGACCAGTTCGACATCCACTCATCACAACCTCCCGACATGGACCTTTCCGTGCGCACCGCGCCACCTTTGCCCGAACACCCTCTTGTATAAAGTCACAAGCTCGTCATAGCTTCCGGTGAGTGATTTGAATAACACCGGGCAGGCAGTCCGGGCGGCATATCAGAAGGACACCATCCGCAATGGCAGGACACGGTTCAAAGAAGGTCATATTCGCCGCGCTGGCAGGCAATTCGCTGATCGCGGTCACCAAGTTCGCCGCGGCGGCCTATACCGGTTCATCAGCCATGATGTCGGAAGGCATCCACTCGCTGGTGGACACAGGCAACCAGGGCCTTTTGCTGTATGGCATCAAGAAGTCCAAGCAGCCGGCTGACCTGCGGCACCCATTCGGGTATGGAGCGGAGCTCTATTTCTGGTCCTTTGTGGTCGCCATCCTGATCTTCGCCGTCGGCTCGGGTGTATCAATCTACGAAGGCTTTCAGAAAGTCCTTCACCCCCATCCGGTTTCAGACCCCTACGTCGCCTACATCGTTCTTGCTCTGGCATTCGTGTTCGAGGCGGGCGCCTGGTGGATCGCGTTCAAGGAATTCAGCCAGGTACGAGGGAAACAAAGCATCATTGGCGCCGTGCGGGACAGCAAGGATCCAACTGTTTTCACCGTGCTGTTCGAGGACACGGCAGCAATGCTCGGCCTGGTCATCGCATTCCTGGGTCTGATCGGCGCTCAATATCTGGGCCTGCCATGGCTTGATGGCGCCGCCTCGATTGCCATTGGGGTCATTCTGGCCGGCACTGCGGCCCTGCTGGCTTATGAGACCAAAGGGCTGTTGATTGGCGAAGGCGCCTCACCGGAAATCCTGACGTCGGTCCGCTCCATCGTCGACGCCTCTCCAGCCGTCCACTCGCTCAACGAAATCCGCACGCTTCACCGTGGCCCCCAGGACATTCTCCTGGCCCTCTCCATCGATTTTGAAGATCAGCTCAACGTCGGCGCGGTCGAAGATGCCATATATGCGCTGGAAATCGCGATCAAACGGCAAAACCCCGATGTAAAGCGCCTGTTCATAGAGGTCCAGGCCCAAGAGCATCATGAGGAAATGCTGAAAGCGGAGCTGGAAAATCTTTCAGGCGGTCACTGACGACGACCCGTCGCCAAGACATCAGCCAAAGCGATTGCCCGCGAAGCGTGACAGCGGGCAATCGCACTTGTATATCAAGGCAATTGTACCTCCGGCAGCTCACACCCCAAATGTCGCTGGATCAGGGTAAAACCCAGTTGGTCTCGATCCATTTGATTTCTTCTTCATTCAGATAATAGCCGATCTCCACCGGCGCGCCGGCTTTTTGGCCATCGGCATAAAACCACAGATGAGCTGGCGTCCGATCCGACATCTCGAAGTAATAGCCGACCCCCTCGTCTTCCATATTGCGAAGTGCCTCGCCGGTGTAACGCGCATCAAACGGCCCGTGAACCCAAAGCTCTTCCTTGTCGAGGCAGACTTCCAGTTTCACATCACCACCAATGGGGACAGTCAGCTTTCGGGTCATTGGCGACAGGTTCATGGACGGGTCATTCGACTTTGCGAAGGGGATTTCCTCGGTCGATCCGCTGCAGGTCTCAGGCTCCATTTCCGGCTCCCTGGCTTCGAAATTTAGCTTCAATTCCACATGAACCGACAGAGAACCCTCGGTGTAGGGCAATTGTTTGTTGGCGGTTCTCGTTCGCACGAGATTGGTTATGTCGATCAGCGCCGAACTCAGTTGAACCGATGGTTTGGCCGTTAGAACCGAGGATACCGCTTCCATGAACGGGCTGTTGTCACCATCGCCATCCAGGGCGCGGTGATCGGGCTGCGCGGAGTACACGACCAGAAGATTGTCGACCTGATGATTGATGCGGGATAGCCCCCTGGTCTTGGGATCGATGAAAGAAGCCAACGACCGCGTCTGTGCAAATGGATTGTCCCTGCAGGCGTCAAGCATCAGGATACGGGCGGCAGAGGTTTCCGAAAAAGCAGAGAGAAACTCTTCCAGCCGGATCGCGGACTCCTGAAAGACTTCCAGTGACTCTGCCTGGGTGTCGGTGGCAACAAGATAGTTCTCGTTGCCGGCCTGTATGCCATGACCGAAGAAAAGGATGGCCGCGATGTCGGCATCAGAGGACTGGTTCCGGAAATTCTGCAAGGCATGATGCATTTGCTCGGAATCAGCATCCATAACGACGAACGTTTGGAACCCCAGAGCAGAGAACGTTGAAACGGCCAAAGTCGCATCATTGACGGGATTTTCAAGCTGGGTGACATTCCGGTAGTCTGAGTTGCCGATGATCAATGCGACATTTTTTGCAGCTGCCACGGAGACAGCTGTCACCAGACCAAGACCGAAAACCAAAGCAAAGCCGATATTCTTGAAAAGTGTCATGGTAGCCTCACGGTGATACCGGCTGTAGCAATGATGCCGGGGAATAATTTTCCAGGCCAGTACCCGGCCAGGGAGAGTGCAAAACGCATGGATGTTTTGTTTCCACCATGCTCAGGTGTACCAAATTCCATCATCGATTGCCGCTGCAACATTCTGATGATTTTCGGTGCTCTCGGAAAATCCGATCAAGACATCGGCCCGGCTACGATTGCCGCTCTCAAGTTCATGCTGCCAGTAGGCATATCCCGTCGCATCCGATCCACGGTCTAGAACATTGTTGTAGAGAGCTTCAATAAAGGCGTTATCTGACGGGGCGGTGCCGTAAAGCTGGATAAACTCGGCGGAATTGACGAATGCTGAGGCCATGTCCTGCAGGCTCAACCCGGCATCCATCAGCTCGATGTTATGGCCCAGCCCTCCTGTATCCGGTGTGCGGTCGAATGCAGCCTGGTAGAGCCGATAGGTCTGGCCAGCAACCTGGTCAACATCGAAAGCCAGAACTCCATCGTTGAAGACGATACGCTCAACGCCTGTCAGGATATCCGTACCAAGCCCCGCTGAGCCGCCATTGACAGTGATGGCACCATCCGCATGCGCAACCTTGACCGCACCGAATTTGCTCCCATAGGAGGCAACATCAAAGCCTTCGCCACCTTCGATACGATCATTACCGGCGCCGCCAAGGACCACATCATTTCCCGTTCCGCCGTCTACGACATCATTGCCTTTCCCACCTGAAAGGAAGTCGTTCCCGCCAAGTCCGGAAATCTCGCTACCGGCATCATTGCCTCCGTCGTGCCCCAGAATGAAATCGTCACCGTCAGTGGGCACGACCTGCAGGGTATTTTGCGCTGCGCTTTCGGCGATGGCGGTAACGCCCTCTGCAATTTTCAGAACATCACTCGCCGACCCCAGCAAAGAGCCACCGATTGCATCGATATTGTTCTCCAGTTCGGTGAACGGCGACAGGCTGGGAAGGTTCAACCCATTGACCAAATTGGTAATCAGCTTGTTGACGCCCGTAGCCTCCAGAATCGGGTCAAGGATCGGCGATACGAAGAAATTGAAAACGGAATCTGCCGCGTCCAGAAATCCTTCAACCGGCTTAACGGCTTTTGCGATGGCTTCAAGAGGTCCGGAAATGGGCTCAAGCTTGCCAATGACCTTTGCAAGCGCGGCATTGGCATCGATGATAAGCGAGCCCGCACCATCGATACTGCCCAGCAGATCGTTCAGGGCAGAAGCTGCCGGTGATAACTCCAGGATCGCCTGCTTGAGCTGGTCCCTTTGGGCAAGTGCCTGAGCCGCGGCTGCATCGGCGGATACGATGGCGGCGCTTGCATAGACGGGAACATAGCCGTTCTTGATCAGAGTCGCCGCATCCACAAGACCGGATTCAGTGTTCCTGAGATGATCGGAAGCCGTATCCATGACCTTGGAGGCTGTTGCCAAAGTCGCCTCGGCTGCGTCGAATGCATCGCCATACTTGTCGAATTTGCTTTCAAGGCGTCCGGCCGCTGCACGCACATCTTCCGCACGATCCTCAATTGCCGAGATCGCCTTTTTCAACGGCGTGGTGACCGCTTTCATCGGACCAATTTTGCCGACAAGCTTCAAAACCGTGTTGAGGCCACCGGAAATATTGTCGAGCGCCCTGGCATTGGTATCGATGTCCGACAGAACATCCGCGACATTCCCGGCAAGACTGGCGCCTTTGCTGGCCGCATTGAGGTTTACCGAAAGGTCCTCAGCGAATTTGCGGGTTTCGACAGATTGCTCAGCGTATTTCAGGATGTTCTGGGTCATGGCGATCTCCTTCGCATTTGATGACCCAAGGTTATGAGTTACCGGGACCCGATCGTATGGGGTCGATCCCCCATTTGGGCCTGCGGTAAGCAGAACCTGTATCCGCTCAATCTCGGTTTTCGAGTGGGATCGAGAGGATAAATGTACTGCCCTTTTGAACCCGCGACAAAAGCGTCAGCTCCAGAGCGTGTTTCTCGGCAAGCTCGAAACAGACGGCCAGCCCAAGCCCGTGCCCCTCCGAACGGCCACCCTTGCTATAGGCTTCCCTGAAGCGGATTTGTTCATCCATGGTCATGCCCGGTCCGGTATCAATGACGTGAAGGTCCGCGAAGCCCCGCCGCCTGCGAACACCGACCAGAACCCGTCCCTGCTCAGTGTATTTGACCGCATTGGAGACCAGGTTGCTGACAATGCGCATCAGGGCCAATGCCGGTACAATGACCTCGAGAGAGCTGGCCACACAGCGCAGCTGCAGGCCTTTCGAGATGGCTTCTTCCTGAAACATCTGCTGAATCGTGTCGATAATCAGGGAAAGCTGATAGCTTTCCGTTTCTTCCGGCTCATTCTCCGTCACCGAATGCCCGTCTTCGTCCGGTGCGTCCGGTGTCGTGTCACGCAGATAGTCATTTGAAAGGGCTTCCATATAATCGAAGGCCTCCCGCAAACGTGTTCTCACTTTCGGATCCGAAGCCTCCGCAAGGCTGTCGAAAGTCATACGGAGCGAAGCAATCGGTTGTTTGAGATCGTGTGAAGCCGTTGCCAGCTGACGTTGGCGCAAATGAGCGAGCTCCCGGGCCCGGGTATAATTGCGCTCTGCGACGAGGAGCTCCTGGCTGGTCTTTGCTTCCTGTTCAAGGGCCAGCATCCGCTGCTGCTCCGCCTTTGCGTGATCGCGGCGCAGGTTGATTATGTGAGCCGTCAGACCTGTCATTGTTCCGATCAGCAGGGTCATGAATATCCCCTTGATCATTATGGGAGCAGGCAACGCATTCCCCGCCGAACCGGAAACCATCGAAAACAGGACCAAAACAGTTGTCAGGGTCACTGCAGCGGAAATAACCAGAGAACTTCGGTGGATATACCCGCTCGCCTGACGCCATTGCCTTCCTGCTACGAAAGACGAGATGAACATCAATCCCAAAAGGCCATACCCGAATGTCGCGACGTAGGTTCCTGGTGAAATCAGGGACGCGGCAAATCCCGCCAGCGACAAGAGAGCCAGTGCGGTGAACACCGATGACAACCCTGTCTTTTCCCCATTAGACGTCAGCGTTCGTCCCGCCGCGACAAACCCGACGCCCGACAAGGCAAAGAGGTGAAAGAACCCGACGACAGATTGCCACTCGGGATGCTCGGGATAGAAGAACCTGAACCAAAAGCCGTCGATATAACCAATGAGAGACA
>JBNKOQ010000132.1:0-8595 GCA_050294735.1 Roseibium sp.
CTGATGATCATCGGGCACAATCCTGCAACGGAAAACACAGCCAGAGCCCTTTTTGGGGCAGGCTCACAGGACCTCAAAAGGGACATGGAGCTGAAATACCCTTCAGGCGCACTCGCTGTCTATTCAAGCCCAAAGACCGAGACATGGTCCGCGCTCGCAGCTGGAGAGAGCCAGCTTGACGGCTTCGTAAAACCACGCGATCTGCCACAGGGCGCGCAATCCTGATTGCGATCGCCGGTCAGCGTGCCTACATCAGCCGTCGGAGGTGATCTTGAACAGACTGCAAAACCTGGCCGACGAAGCACGCCTGACGCTGGCCAATCTGGCTGATACCGCGAGCGATCTGACCGTACCAAGCCTTCGCCTCGGAGTAACCGGGCTTGCCAGGGCCGGCAAAACCGTCTTCATCACCGCGCTGGTGCATAATCTCATTCATGGGGGCCGCCTGCCTGTCTTCAGCGCGGCTGCCGGCGGAAGGCTGACACGGGCATTTCTGCAACCGCAGCCGGACGATGCCGTTCCCCGGTTCGACTATGAAGCCCACGTTGCAGCTCTGGTGGAAGACCGGATCTGGCCTCAATCGACCCGGCAGGTCTCCGAGCTGCGCCTGACGATAGAATACGAAAGCGCGTCCTACCTCTCACGCAAGCTTGGACCGGGAAAGCTCCATCTGGATCTGATTGACTATCCTGGCGAGTGGCTTCTTGATCTGCCGCTTCTGAAACGATCCTATGCCGAGTTCTCCGCAGAGGCGCTCAAACGCGCCCGTGCCTCAAACCGGAGCGGGATTGCAATGCCATTCCTGGAGGCCCTGACGCAGGTCGATCCGGATGGCCCGGAAAAGGAAACGGACGCCCAAAGGCTGTCGGAGGCCTTCAAAACCTATCTTGCCGCCTGCCGCGAGGACACACACGCCCTTTCGATGTTACCACCGGGACGCTTTCTGATGCCAGGCGACCTGGATGGCTCCCCCGCGCTGACATTCGCACCGCTCGACATTCCATTTGATGCCGCCCCGGCGCGCACCGGCACCTTTCGCGCTATGATGGAACGCCGTTATGAGGCCTACAAAGCCCATGTCGTGCGCCCCTTCTTCCGGGATCACTTTGCCCGGCTCGACCGCCAAATCGTTCTGGTCGATGTTCTTCACGCACTGAATGCCGGCCCTCACGCGCTTGGCGATCTGCAGGCTGCTCTCGGCGAAGTCCTGATGTCCTTCCGCCCGGGCAAGAAGAGCTGGCTCGCCTCGATCCTGAGCCGCCGGATCGACCGTATTCTTTTTGCCGCAACCAAGGCGGATCATCTGCACCGGGAAGATCACGACCGGCTTCAGGCCATCTTGAAACAGCTCGTCGCCAAGGGCATGGACCATGCCCGCTTCAAGGGCGCGGAGGTCGACGTTCTCGCACTGGCCGCAGTCCGAGCCACCCGTGAGGCAACCGTCAAGCATGCTGGCGAAGAGCTGCCGGCAATTCTGGGAACGCCTCTTCCGGGCGAAGGTCTCAATGGCGATCGGTTCGACGGAAAAACCGAAATAGCAATGTTTCCCGGGGACTTGCCCGCAGATCCTGAATCAGTTTTCCAAACAGTTGAATCAAAATCTGAAAACTCAGCTGATGTTGATTCTTCACTTCAATTCCTGCGCTTCCGGCCGCCCAAGCTGGACCGCACAGCAGAAGGCATGAACTTGTCCCTGCCTCATGTTCGCCTGGACCGGGCCCTGGAATTTCTGATCGGAGACCGCTTGTCATGAAACCTGTGTCGTCCGGCCCGCAAAATACTCCCAAGCCCTCTTCACGCCGGCCTGCAGCATTTACCCTGGACGATGAAAGGGTACGCTATGCCGATGACGATCTCGACGCAGCCTTGAGTGGGGAAACGCTCATCACGCCGAACTGGGAAGACGAGCAGACACCGCGTCTTCCCGCGCAAGCCAGCCAACCGAAAAAAGGCATTTCCTTCGGCAAGTGGCTGGCAGTGGGACTTGGCGGGCTGGTCAGCCTTGCTGTCGGACTTGCCGTTGACAGTTTGATCCGCGATCTCTTTGCCCGTACCGACTGGCTCGGTTGGACCGCCGTCGCCCTGGCGGCCCTGGCCGCCCTCGGTCTGCTTGGGCTCGTCGTCCGGGAGATTCTCGGGATCGTCCGGGTCGGCAAGATCGATCATCTGCGAGACGCTCTGAAGGAAGCTGCCGATGCCGATGATACAAAAAAGGCAACAGCCAGCCTGAAGGAGCTGATGGCTCTTTATGCCAACCGGCCCGAGACAGCCCGCGGCCGCAGGGCTCTGACGGGCCACATGCGCGAAGTGATCGATGGACGCGATCTCGTGATCCTAGCGGAGAGAGATCTTATCTCACCGCTCGACCTGGAAGCCCGCCGGATTGTCATGAACAGCGCCAAGCGGGTGTCGCTCGTTACCGCCGTGAGCCCGCGTGCGCTGGTCGACCTTCTGGCGGTGCTGTTCGAGAACATACGCACCATCCGCCGTCTGTCAGCGCTTTATGGCGGACGTCCCGGCACCCTCGGCTTTTTACGCCTTGCCCGGCATGTGGCCACCCATCTTGCGATCACAGGAGGCATGGCGGCCGGCGATAGCCTCGCCTCCCAGGTGCTTGGTCACGGGCTTGCCGCCCGTCTGTCTGCACGCCTCGGCGAAGGGGTCGTAAACGGCCTGCTGACCGCACGTATCGGCATTGCCGCGATAGCCGTTTGCCGCCCGGTCCCCTTTGTTGCCACCAAGGGACCGACCATTGCGGAGTTCATGGGAGAACTGATGTCCAGAGCAGAACAGACCCGCGAAGACCCAAAACCTTAGATCCAAGCTCAGGACATCCAAAAGTCCCCTCAAGCCCAAGCGCAGCCTTCCAAAGAACTCCTTCGGCGTGGGGAACAGCTCCCCGTCCGGGTAGGACGTTTGACAGATCCATCACACCGATTGGTACCGCTCTTTCCTGTGGCGTTGTTCTTGTTCACCTGCACCTGCACCTGGCAGAAAAATTGCCCCCCATAACGTCAATCATCAATACCGCGACCGCGGTAACATCATGTTATGCTCCGGTCAGGGGGGGTGAAGAATGCGGGATATTACACTCAGGCAAATCGAGGTTATCCGGGCTGTTATGCTGCGTGGAACGATCAGCGGGGCAGCCGAGCACCTTGGTGTCTCCGCGCCGGGTATCAGCCGGCTGATCAAGCACACGGAAGAAACCCTCGGCATCCGTCTGTTCGAACGGCGGGCAGGTCTCTTTGTTCCCTCCGTGGAAGCAGAAGCCGTCTTCGACCAGATCCGCGCGGTCTACAAAGGCGTCGAAAGCCTCCAGGTTGCGCTGACCTCACTCCAGAAGGGAGAAGACGTGCAGCTTGCCTTCGCATCCGCTCCCTCCGTGGCCCAATTTGTGGCAGCACGCGCAATCCGTTCAATTCGAAGCCGCTTTCCGGATCTCTTCATCGACCTCAACATTCTGAAAATCGAAGAAACCGTTGATTATCTGCTGCTGGAACGGGGCGAGTTCGTCATCATGAGCTCGCCGGTAGACAACGCGGGCATTGAAAACGATGAAATCGCCCGCGGTCAGGTGGTCGCCATTCTGCCGGAAGGCCATAAGCTGGCGGACAAGGATGTGATCTCGGTTTATGATCTGGCAGAAGAACCTCTCGTGGGCATAGATCCTGCCGATCCTTATGGAGCCATCGTCTCACGACCCTTTCACGATGCGGGGATTGAAATCCGCCACAACATGAGAGGCCGCTTTGCCCAGACTGTTGTCAGTCTTGTCCGGCATGGACTGGGCGTCGGCTTGATCGACGAATTCTCCGTCGCGGAAGTCTATATGCCCGGCGTTGTGCGTAGACCGCTGGCAGAAACAACGCCGGTCTCTTCTTATGTCGCCCGCAAGAAAGGCCGCGTGCTGTCAGCTTTTGCCGACTTCGCAATCAAGCAGTTTCAGAGGGAATTGAGCACCGCAGCGGAGCATTGGCAGCCGTCCGGTCAAACCAACAGAATAACCTAATGTTATTAAGTTCTTATTTTGGGTATTTGACGTTACCAAAGCTGATATGCAATCTCATTCGAACGAATGGCCTGTGGAGGCGTCATTCAACACATTCTCCAGGGAGGAATAACGTGAAGAACCTTTTGACCGGCGTGATATCCGCCATTGTCCTCAGTGTTACCGGTGCTGCAGCAGCAGACTATCCGGCCAAGGAGATCCAGGGGATCATCCAATGGGGAGCAGGAGGCTCCACCGACACGGTGATGCGCTCGGTTACCCCGCACGCAGAAGAAGCGCTTGGCGGCACCATTGTGATGCAGAACAAGACCGGAGGCGTTGGCGCCATTGCGCTCAATTATGTGGCCGGTCAGGCGGCTGACGGTTACACCCTTCTGATGGGGGCGGAAAACCCGCTGCTTTATAAAGTGATGGGCCTTGGAGACAAGGACTACACGGATTTCATCCCGGTCAGCCTGCTTGCACGCGGCACTCCGATCCTGGTCGCCAACCCTGATGCGCCGTTCGACGATTACGCCGGCATGCTGGACTATATCAAGGCAAATCCGGGTGAGCTGCGCATGGGCGCCACCGGCCCCGGAGGCCTGCCATCGGTCATCACAGCCATGATGAACACGGTCGAAGGCGAACTCGATGTGACCGCTGTTCCCTATGACGGCGACGGCCCGGCCCTGACCGCCCTGCAAGGTGGTGCAATCGACGTTATGCCCGCAGTGCTCGGCGCCGCAATCGAAGGCATTCGCGCAGGCAAAATGAAGCCTCTGGCCGTTTTCGATGTCGCGCAGAACGAAAAGCTGCCGGACGCACCGATCATCACTTCATTCAACGAAGCCTACAAGGACCTTCTGCCATGGGGGCCGTTCTTCGGTGTTTTTGTTGCAAAGGGAACGCCTGATGACATCGTCGCCAAGCTTGCGGCAGCCTATGCCGAGGGCGCCAAGAATGCCGATTTTGTCAAGTTGATGGACAACCGTGGTTTCACCATGATGGGTATCAGCGGCGAAGAAGCCCAGGATTTTCTGGCCAAATGGCAGCAAAACACCACCTGGTTGCTGCAGGACGCGGGCCTGACGAAAAAGTCTCCTGAAGACTTCGGCATAGCACGCCCGGCCAAGTAACGGCCGCTATCGACTTTGGCTTAAGACACCCGACGCCGCTCATCCAATCGATGGGCGGCGTTGATTTTGGAAGTGGGACGGTTCCAGCTGGAAGGTCCGGTTCCCGATTGGCTGGGAGGATGCCTTGGACTCTGAAATTCGCGGAGATGCGGACCACCACGATGGGACATCGGATGCGCTACCAGGCGGCTATCCGGCAAAGCGTCGGCCGGGAGAAGCTGCATTTGCGGCACTGCTGGTGCTGGCCAGCCTGATCCTGCTTTGGAACGCTTACGGGATTTCCGGGTTTGAGGCCCTTTCAGCGCCAGGCAGCGTGCCAATGGCGACAACCGCCGTGATGGCTGTGACCGCATTCATCGTCCTGCTGCGCACCATCCGTTTGCCTATGGTGAAAAGCGAGACGCTTCTCAAGGACATACTGCCCATACTGGTCATAGCGATGGTTCTGCTGCTGGCGGCTTTCGGCGCTTTGCTCCAACCGTTGGGCTTCCTGCCATCCGCAGCGCTGTTTCTGACCGTCTCAATCAAGATTCTGGCGCGCCGGAGCTGGCCCTTCACGCTTGTGACAGCGCTTGGCGGTCTGGCCATCATATGGCTGATCTTCCGGATCGTATTTACGGTCCTTCTGCCCGCGGGGATCGTACCCGAGGCTGAGTTCATTCAGTACTTCCGGGATCTGTTGCAGGGAGGAGCCCGGTAATGGACACCCTCATGGCCTTTTTGACCGTGTTCACCCATCCGCAGCTTTTGCTGCTCGTGGGGCTGGGCACATTCGCCGGTGTCTACGTCGGAGCCATTCCGGGCCTATCCGTCACGATGGCGGTCTCGATCCTGATCTCCTTCACCTTCTCCTGGGATGTCTATCCGGCGATCTCCCTCATGATCGGCATCTACATGGGCGGTGTCTATGGTGGTTCCAGAACAGCGATCCTGCTGAATATCCCCGGCGCGCCTTCGGCCATCGCAACCGCGCTGGACGGTTATCCGATGGCGCAACGGGGAGAGGCGGGAACCGCAATCGGCGTCACCACGGTGATGTCCTTCTTCGGCGGGCTGGTCGGCATCGCCGTCCTGGCCCTGGCAGCTCCCGTTGTCTCTGAATTCGCCCTCAGGTTCCAGCCGCGCGATTACATGTTCCTGGCAATCCTCGGTATCCTGCTGGTTGGCTCACTCTCCTCCGGCAGCCTCGTCAAGGGGATCTTCGCCGGCGCATTCGGAATTGCAATCGGCGCAGTGGGCATGGACCCGCTGACCTTCACCGAGCGCTTCACCTTCGACGTGCCGATCCTGCGCAGTGGCATTTCCTTCATTGCCGTGATGATCGGCATGTTCGGTGTCTCCGAAGCATTGCTTCAGTTGCATCAAATCGATCTCCCGGCGGTCCGGCAGAAAATCGACAAAATTGTTCCGTCCTTCGGGACCATCAAGAAGCACCTTCCCTTGTCAATGCAGACGTCCTTCATCGGGGTCGTGATCGGTGCCCTCCCCGGCACTGGCGGCGACATTGCCGCCCTGATGGCCTACGACCATGCAAAACGCGTCACCAAGAACCCGGAGCGGCCATTCGGCGATGGTGCAATCGAGGGACTTGTTGGCCCAGAGACCGCCAACAATGCAGCAGTCGGCGGCGCCTTCATCCCGATGATGACACTGGGCATTCCGGGCGATGCGGTGACAGCCATCATGATCGGTGCCCTGTTCATCCACGGTCTGAACCCCGGACCAATGCTGATGATCGACAAGCCCGACATGTTCTGGTTCATCGTCGGCGCGCTGGTCACGGCCAATGCCTTCATGCTGATGTTCGGACTGACCGGCATCCGGCTGTTCACCAAGATCGTCGAAATCCCGCGAGCGATCCTTATTCCGATGATCATGCTCCTGTCGGTTGTCGGCGCCTATGCGGTCAACAACTCGATCACCGATGTGTACTGGATGCTGGGCTTCGGCGTTTTCGGTTATTTCATGCGGCACTACGGCTATCCGCTTGGGCCGGTGATCCTTGGCGTCATCCTCTCACGGCTGTTGGACGACAACTGGCGCCGGGCCATCATCTCCGAACGCGAGAGCCTTGGGCGCTTCTTCGAAGGCGTGGTCACCAGCCCGCTGTCGCTCGTCCTGTTCCTCGCCGTCGTCTTCATCTTCATTTCGCAAACACCGCTGCTCGGCCTGATAAAATCACGGACCAGAGCAGGGAAAGCCGGGAGAACCCCCTGATGCCCCAACAAGCGGACGCCCCCCACGACCTGCGTCTCGGCCTGATTGGCGACAACATCGCCGCCTCCCGGGCGCCATTGCTGCACCGGCTGGCCGGGGATCAATGCGGCCTTTCCGTCAGCTACGAACGGTTGATCCCACGCGAACTGGGCAAGGATTTCGACGCCGTTTTCGCGGACTGCCGGGCGTCCGGTTACAGGGGGCTCAACATCACCTACCCCTACAAGGAACGGGTGGTGGCAAAGGTGTCGATTGACGATCCGCTTGTGAGGGCAATGGGCGCGGTCAACACCGTGATTTTCGATCAGGGAACCGCCGCCGGCCACAACACCGATTACTCCGGCTTCAAGGCGGCCTACGAAAACTGCCGCGGCCACACCTCACCCGGCACGGTCCTGATGATCGGCACCGGCGGCGTCGGACGGGCCATTGCCTTTGCCCTGATCGCACTTGGCGCCCGGGCAATCCGGCTCATGGACCGTGACCAGGCAAAGGCGAAAGCCCTGGCAGAGGCCCTGCAGGCGGCAGCACCGGAACTCGATGTCAGTGTCTGGCCGGATGCGGAAGCAGCTGCCAGCGGGGCGCAAGGCATTATCAACTGCACCCCTGTCGGCATGGTAGGGTATCCGGGGTCGCCTCTTTCCAAAGCCGCCATGGGCAACGCGGACTGGGCTTTCGACGCGGTTTATACGCCTAAGGACACGCAGTTTCTGACAGATGCCCAGGCACAGGGCTTATCGGTGATTTCCGGCTGGGAGCTGTTCTTCTACCAGGGGGTCCATGCCTGGGGCTTTTTCTCCGGCACCCCGCTGAATGAAGCCAACTTGCGCAGCAGCTTGATCAACCTGGGAGACGCCGCATGAAAACGTCGATTGCAACAGTCTCCGTCTCCGGCAATTTGAGGGAAAAGCTGGAGGCAATCTCTCAAGCCGGCTTTTCCGCGATTGAAATCTTCGAGCAGGATTTCATCGCCGATGAAGGCAGCCCGCGCGATGTCGGAAAGCTTGTGCGCGACCACGGACTCGAGATCGCCTTGTTCCAGCCGTTTCGTGATTTTGAAGGCCTTCCTGCGGGCCCGTTGCGCAACAAGGCCTTCGACCGGGCGGAGCGCAAATTCGACCTGATGCAGGAGCTCGGCACCGATCTGGTTCTCTTCTGCTCCTCTGTGCATCCGGAAGCTCAGGGCGGCGTTGACCGCGCGGCGGAAGATTTCCGGGCCATCGGCGAGCGCGCCGCCAAACGCGGCAT
>JBNKOQ010000133.1:0-8556 GCA_050294735.1 Roseibium sp.
AGTTTCGCCATTGTCACCAGCAGATCTTCAGCGATCCTTGAGCGCTGCAGCATAATGCCCATGAACACGAACAGCGGAATCGCTATCAACGTATCCCGCTGAGCCTCCCAATAGACCCCTCGGAGGTTGGTCGTGCCCGCACTCAGCCATTGGCTGGGCCCGCCAAGGGCGAAGTAGGCATCGACATTGCCGACAAATAGGTAGCCGGCCAGCGATGCCAGAGCGATGGTAACGATTGCGGAGCCAGGCAACGCAAAAGCCACGGGAAAGCCAGACCCTAGAGCAAAAGCCATCAGGACGACGAGCAGAGCAAGAAAGAAGAGTTCCATATCAAGCGGTCTCTGATGGTTTACTGAATTGTATGGACATCGTGGTCGCGACCACCGGGTTCGCCGCGAATATCCGCGACAGCGTCAAGGAAGTAGCTGACGAACTGGATCATCATCGTGACCGCGAAAACCCCGAGGAAGCCGGCCATGAGATATTTCACATAAAGGCCGAAGCCCGCTTGCGTGACTTCGTAGGTCAAGATCGGACTGTTGATGATATTCGACTTTCCAGCCATGCCGACAATGATAATCACCCAGCACAATGTCATACCGAACACGACGGAGCCGATGGCATTGACGAACCCTTTGGTGCGCAAGGAGAAGTTGGCGTAGAACACGTCTACGCGCACGTGGCCTTCTTCAAGCAGCGTGTAGGCGCTGGCGAACAAAAACAGGGCCGCATACCAGAAGCGGACCAAATCGGCGAGGAAAGCCTGTTCGTAAGAGAAGATGAACCGGCCGATAACGATCAGCAGTTCCGCGACGACCACCAGTAGCGCCAGCCAGGTGAAGCCGAGCGTACGCGTGAAGGCCGCGATCACAAATGACAGCGCGATCAGCGGCATATGAACATAGGCGCCGCGAAACACGGATCGTCCAAGATCGTTGGCTAACTCATGACCGACGATCCCGGGCAGGAATTCCTCGATCCGCAGAAACGAGATCACGGCATCAGTCAGCCCGACAATGAGAACCGCGAAAAACATCGAGCGAATCAAATAGGCATTGATGCTGTTTATTCGCTTGCTGTCATCCCGAAGAGCTATGTCCGACGTCCGAAGGACATACGAAACAGCCGAGAGCAGCAGCACCGCATAAAGTCCCAATTGCAGCCAGGACCAGATAACCGGAAACGAACCGTTGGCTTTGCCGCCGAAGACAGGCGCTATGCCTGGCAAGTCTTGCCAATAGGTAAGATAGTTGTTCAGCAGAAAACCTGCCATGATAGCTAGAACGCTCCAGCCAAAAAGGCGGAACGGGCGACCGCCGCCCGAAATTTCGGTCGAACCGGATTTCATGGAAGGCGAGTCGTCTTGAACGCTGTCCAAGGCCGTCATCGTGGCGATGCCTTTTTATTATCGAATACAACGAAATGGGGACGGGAAATATCTCCCGCCCCCTTGTCTCAAGCTATATCGCCTTAGGACGGAATGCCCAGCACACGGTTGCGCTTGTTGCTGTAAGCAACGTCCGAGATAGCCATCCAGCTGCCGATATCCTTACGAGCCGTGATAACGCTCTCAAAGATCTTCTTCGACAGTTCGGAGTGATCCATAGCTTCTTCCAAAACCTCCTGAGCGGCTTCACCGAAGGCGTCATAGACTTCATCGGAGAATTCGCGCAGCTCAACACCATGCTCGTTGATCAACTTGTTGAGGTAAGCACCGTTGTTGGCGTTGGTTTCAGCCATGGTCGCAGCGTTTTCTTCGGCACAAGCGGCCTTGATGATTTCCTGATCGGTCTTCGACAGACCTTCCCAGAACGCTTTGTTCATGCCGATTGCCAGCTGCGCACCCGGCTCATGCATGCCCGGCCAATAGTAATACTTCGCAGCTTCATAGAACTTCATGAAGTAGTCGTTGAACGGACCAACCCACTCGGTCGCATCAATCGCGCCGGAAACCAGGTTTTCGTAGATCTGGCCGCCTGGCAGGGAAACCGGGGATGCCCCCAGCTTGGCCATGACGTCACCGCCCTGACCCGGAATACGCATCTTCAGACCCTTGAGGTCGTCAGCGGTTTCGATTTCCTTGTTGAACCAGCCGCCCATCTGAACGCCGGTGTTGCCCATCGCCAGATTTTTCAGGCCGAATTCGCCAGCCAGCTCGTCCCAGAGCTCCTGTCCGCCACCGTACTTAATCCAAGCATCCATTTCGGTATAGGTGAGACCGAACGGAATAGCTGTGAACGCAGCCCATCCAGGATGCTTACCTTTCCAGTAGTAGTCAGCGCCGATGTAGGCCTGAGCGTTACCGGAAGCGACTTCGTCAAACGAGTCGAACGCGCCAACGCGCTCGCCAGCGGCGAAGTACTGAGTGGCAATACGGCCCTCAGTCAGTTCAGCGATACGAGCAGAGAGACGCTGTGCAGGAATACCCAGACCCGGGAAATCCCGCGGCCAGGTAGACACAATAACCATCTCTTTGGTCGACTGCGCGATGGCCGGAGCAGCAAGTGTAGAAGCTGCTACGACTCCGCCAGCGCCGAGGCCGGCCTTCTTAATAAAGGAACGACGATCCATAAACTTTTTCCTCCCAAATCGGACATCTATCCAATCGGCGCTTACAGTTACACCGATCTGCGGATATGTCTAGGTGAAGCAGGGAACCAAGCGCTATTCGTGGTTTTGCGCATAATCTCAGTACTATTACTGAAATCATGACCAGTTTCGCGCGCCATTCTCAAGCGTCAATGTATCAATTGGTTGAGTTCAGTGACCTTCAAAACGAAATTAATGCTGATCACCATCTTGCCGTTGGTCATCGTCTCCGTGCTCATTGGAAGCGTTTCCTATTATCAGGCACGCGGTCTTATCGAGATTGAAACTCAGGCAGTAGAACGGCGGATTCTTGCGACAAAACAGCAAGAGCTACGAAACTATATCAGCCTCGCCCGGTCCTCCATCAAACGGATTTACGAAGATGAACCAGGCGGCCGGGAGGCAGCTCAGGAGAGCGTCAAACAAATCCTGAACAATATGACTTTCGGCGAGGATGGCTATTTTTTCGTCTACGCTCTGGATGGCACAAATTTAGTGCATCCAAAGCTTGCTCATCTCGTTGGTAAGAAATGGTGGGACCTGCAAGACCCTGAAGGTGACTTCGTTATACGAAATTTGATTAGGATCGCCGTGAACGGCGGAGGCTTTCACGAGTATGTCTGGCACAAACCGAGCACCGGCCTTGTGAGCCCGAAGCTGGGGTACGCCATTTTCCTGAAAAAATGGAACTGGATGCTCGGAACCGGCCTCTACACCGACGATATTGAACTCGAGATGGAGGCTGTCCGGGCTGATTTTGCCGCTCCGATCCGCCAGACTGCTATTGTCGTCTTCGCGATTACGCTTGCCGCAATCATCATTGCGGGAACCTTGATCGCCGGCGTCCGCTTTTCAGAACAACGCTTTGCCGACACCAAGCTGAAAGAACTGACCAACAGGATCTTCGAGGTTCAGGAAAAAGAACGCAAACGCGTCTCGACCGAGCTTCACGACAGCATTTCCCAGCTTCTGGTTTCCGTTCGTTATGGCATTGAAATGATACAGACAGAAACCAGCCGCATGCCGGATTTGCGCGCCTATGCGGACAAATGCCTGCGGATCCTTGATGACACCATATCTGAAGTGCGCAGGATTTCCCGTGACCTTAGGCCCAGCGTCCTTGATGACATGGGATTGGCGACTGCACTCATCAGCCTGGGCAAGGAATTTGAGACACAATCGGGCATTCAGGTCGATGTATCTGCCGAGCGATGTCACGATCTGTTGTCCGACAGCGCCAAAACCGCTCTTTACAGGGTCGTCCAGGAAGCCATGACAAATGTTGCAAGGCATTCCCAGGCAACACATGTAAACATCGACTTGAGTGTCGGACACCGATCATTGAGCCTGACGATAGAAGACAATGGCTGCGGTTTACCGCAACCGCTGCCGGGCGGCGACGGGCTCGGCATTCGCAACATGCGCGAGCGCATGGAGACTCACGACGGTTTTCTCCAACTGTCGAACATGGCAAAAGGAGGCACTCGTATCCAGGTGACGATGCCCCTAAACCAAAACTCGGAAAAAGCTGCATGACCATGGCTGACACGATCTCGCAGATCTCCTCCTCAGGACCAACCCGCGTGTTGCTTGCAGACGATCATGAGCTTGTACGCGACGGCATCCGCGCCCGCTTGGCAAAGACCTCCATGCTCGAAGTTGTTGGAGAGGCCACCAACGGCCAGGAAGCCATCAAGCTAGTCGAAGCATTGCGTCCCGATGTGATCATGATGGATGTGTCCATGCCGGTTATGAACGGCCTTGATGCGGCAAATGAAATCCGCACCCGCTTCCCTGAAACCGGTATCTTGGTTCTCTCGATCTACGACAATCCGGAATACGTTAGAGGCGTCGTCAACGCCGGCGCTCGCGGCTACATTCTCAAAGACATTTGTGCGAACGAAATGATCACAGCCATCACGAGTGTGGCCAATGGCGGATATTATTTCTCGTCGGCCGTCGGGCCCACACTCGTTGGCGACAAGAAGCCGGTACAAGTTCAAGACCCTTACGGTCTGACGGACAGGGAACGGGAAGTTCTGACCGGCATCGCCAAAGGTCAGCCAAACAAGGAAATCGCGGCAAGCCTCGGCATCAGCGTCCGCACCGTTGAGTCTCACCGGCTAAACTTAAGGGAGAAAGTCGGTTCCAAAAATGCTGCTCAGCTTTACAAGATTGCCCACGACCTGGGTTTGCTTAATTAAACTGCTTTTCTTCTGCAACGATCAAATATCTCATACGGACAGATACCCCCATGACCAAGCCGCTCATCCTGGTAACCGCAGAC
This sequence comes from Roseibium sp., assembly GCA_050294735.1. GTDB lineage: Bacteria > Pseudomonadota > Alphaproteobacteria > Rhizobiales > Stappiaceae > Roseibium. The sequence goes on from JBNKOQ010000133.1 coordinate 4,877, forward strand.
GTTAAGGCCGTTGACGGCTACGACTGGCATGCAGCACCGTCAACCTATTTGAAGGCTATTTTGAGTGGGGCCGACGCCATTCCGCTCGTGCTCCCCTCGCTGGGCGCAGAGATAGATCTCGACAGCGCGCTCGACCGTGTCGACGGCGTTCTGGCGACCGGCTCCCGCTCCAACGTCAATCCTCAGTTCTATGGCGGTGAAGCAACAGAAGCCAACGGCCCTTACGACCCGGAGCGGGATGCGACGACCCTGCCGTTGCTGCACCGGGCTGTGGAACGAGGCATTCCCGTATTCGCCATATGCCGCGGCATGCAGGAGCTGAACGTCGCTTTCGGCGGAACCCTGCTGACCGAGATTCAGGAAATGGAAGGCCGCGCGGACCATCGGGCACCAACCTCCACAGATCAGAGTGAGCGATTCCGGATTGCTCATCCGGTTGAGGTCAAGGCAGGCAGCCAGCTGGGGAAAGTGGTTGGTGAGGCACCCGTCGAGGTCAACTCCCTGCACCGTCAAGCGCTTGGCGAGCTGGGCAAGGGGCTGGAAGTCGAAGCCCGTGCAGAGGATGGAACGATCGAAGCCGTCTCAGTGACAGGAGCGAAAGGTTATGTGGTCGCCACCCAGTGGCACCCCGAGTATTGGGTCGCCAGCGACGGCCCGTCGCAAAAGCTGTTCAAAGCCTTTGGTGATGCGGCCCGGGCTTATAGGGCGGGACAATCCTAAGAGAGCTCCCTGACAGCCAACTAGACTTAAGGCCCTCTCCGGAGGAGGGTCTTATACGTTTTAGAACGTGTCGCGTTAACCCCAGCCGATCGTCGCGATCAGCAAGGTCATCCCGAGCAGGAACACCAGAAGCGCGCCGAGAATTTCGATAGTCCGGTGCACCCGTTCCGCCAGCACAGATCCGGAGCCGAAGAGCTTGGTCGCGAGGCCTTTAGCCCCGACCGCGAGGGACGCGAGCAGCGAAACGGTGATCCCCGTGCCCAGCGCCATGGCGAAAGTCGAAGCGATACCGGCCCAGATCAAACCTTGAGACAGCGCGAAGACGAGCACAATCAACGCGCCGGAACAAGGCCGCAGACCGACAGCCAGAATGATGGAAACAGCCCGGCCAACGCTTAAGGGCTCCCGAAGCATGTCCGGTGTCGGCGCATGCGCGTGACCGCAGGTCTGACACAGGCCGTCCGCGCCCAGTTCGTGCTCATGGTGATGGTGGCCGGGGTGATGGTCATCATGAGTGTGATGATGATGGTCATGTCCGTGCCCGCCATGCGATCCGTGATCGTGATGCCCAGCACCAACAATCGCCGGCCGCAACAGCTTTTGCCAAAGCAGAGACATTCCGAGCAGGGTCACCAGAGCATAGGAGCCTATCTCGAACCAGCGGGCCGTATCCTGGATGGCAACCGATGTGAGGTTCAGGATAAATGCCGCAGCCCCCACCAGAAGAACAGCCGTCACTGCCTGGGCGAAGGCAGACAGGAAAGACAGAAAAATACCTTTCTTGAGCGTCTCATCATTCGCCACCAGATAAGACGAGATAACGGCTTTGCCATGCCCTGGTCCAGCGGCATGAAAAATACCATAGGCGAAGGAAATGCCGATCAGCCACCAGCCCGCATAGGGACTGGAACGGAAGGCACGCATGGCGGAAATCAGCTTCTGATAAAACTCGGCCTGCAGGCTGGCAATGGTTCCAAACCACATGTCCGCCAGGCCCCGCCGGGATCCAGCGGACGACGCAGGTTCGTTCACCGATTCTGCTTTTTCCGGCGCTTCTGCCTCACCAATCATGGCCTTGATCGCAGCCTGGCCGTCGGCGGGCGAAGTGCCAGCCTCACCGGTCGCCGCAGCAAGCACGGGCGCCCCCTTGCAGGTAACGATCATCTGGTTCACCTGGCTGGCGGCCGCATCCTGCAATTCAGGCGGAATGTCCCGCTGATCCGCCCCGATCTGGGCAAGCGCGTAAGCGGCTGCGGCATCCATGGGCGGCGGATCGCGGCGTTCCACGGAGCATTCGCCGGGAGCATTCTCGATGCCGACAGCCCCGTCGCGGTGACTGAAGCGGAAATCGACGTAATAGGTCGGATCATAAACATCCAGCGTGATCGGCTGAGTTGCGTCGGTCTTCTCCTTGAGCGGCAGGGTAAAATGCAATTCCAGCAGCTGAAAGCTGGTCGGCATCGGAGTTCCGTTCCGCTCCTGATCCTCCTTCATTGCCGCAATGTCATCCGGCTTGATAGCCCAATAGTCGGCCAGCGGCACATCGATCACTTCCAGCCAATAGCCCTCCGGCGGCGCGGTGAAATCAAGCTCGACACGGGAGTTGTCGCCAAAGGTGAAATAACCGTATTCGCCCATGCTCTCGACATTGACCTGGGCCAATTCAGAGAGTTCCTCACGGTTGTAAATACCATCTCCGTTCTTGTCGAAGCCCTGAATCGCGAAAGCGGTAAAGACATCGTCGAAGCGGAAAACATGCTCCACAGAAACCGCATATCCCTGATCGTCAAAGACAAGCTTCGAACGCGCTTCAACAAATACATGAGGATGAGCAAAGGCTCGCGGTTGCCCCAACAACATGCAGAGCAAAACCAGCACGGCACGGAGCAAAAAACTGGATTGGATAGCAGACAAGGCAGGCTTCCGATTTGCGGCAAACAGGCGTCCTCATCCTGTGCCCTGAGAACGCGGCAGGATCAAGGCCCCTTCCCCCACCGCAGCGCAAATTACAATATGAATATATTTTCCCACTTCCCAGAAAATTAGGAATTAAAACTCGCAGCAAGATTCCACAACAGGGAATAAGATCACTTTATTTCACTCAAATTTGCCATATTTGTTCTACATAAAACAACAACCGGTGACGACCATGAACGCGCCAATGAAGCATATGGCACCCCTGACTGTTTTCGACCATCCCGAATTCGACCAGCACGAAGACGTTGTTTTCGCTCATGACCGGCAGAGCGGCTTGATGGCCATTATAGCGGTGCACGACACTACTCTTGGTCCCAGCCTCGGCGGCTGCCGGATCTGGCCCTACCAGTCGACCGGCGAAGCCCTGACCGACGCCCTGCGGTTGTCCCGGGGCATGACTTACAAAAATGCTCTGGCCGGATTGGATCTCGGCGGCGGCAAGGCTGTGATCATCGCGGATCCGCGGAAGGACAAGTCGACCGCTCTGATGCAGGCATTTGGCACCCATGTGGAACGCCTGTCCGGGACATATATAACTGCGGAAGACGTCGGGGTCTCACCCGAGGACATGGAAGCCGTCGCGCAAAAAACGGCCCATGTGCGCGGCACCCGGACAACGGGTCTTGGGGACCCCTCCCCTTATACAGCCCTCGGCGTTTTTGAAGGTCTGAAAGCTGCCGCAAGACATGTCTATGGGTCGGATGACCTGACTGGCAAGCGTGTTTCGGTGCAAGGTCTTGGCCATGTAGGCTTCGGCCTCTGCCAGCATCTGCATGAAGCAGGCGCCAAGCTGACGGTTTCGGACATCTATGCCCCGGCTGTTCTGAAAGCCATGGAAACCTTTTCAGCACATGCCGTCGATCCTGGTGAAGCCCATATGACCCAGGCAGACATCTTCGCCCCTTGCGCACTTGGCGGTGTTCTGAACAGGCACACGATTCCACAAATCAGCGCAAAAATAATCGCCGGCGCAGCAAACAACC